>JBJHAZ010000060.1:0-9530 GCA_050485225.1 Gammaproteobacteria bacterium | reverse complement strand
GTTCGTGGAGGGATTCGCGGATGGGTTCATGGATGGATCCGTACCTGATTCTGCAAACGACACTGCAGCGGGAGGCTATCAGACTCCCGCGCCATTGGCGACCGCAAGTGAGTCACACCGCAATCAGGCCAAGGTGCCCGATCGGATGGCGGCTCAACCGCCCGTGGCATTCATGAAGCGAACGATACGGGTTTCGTCGGGGTCGAAGTGGTGGCGCTCGGGCTTGTTGGCGATGGCCTCGGTGATGGCTCGCTGCAGGGCCGCGGTATCGCCCGGATGGGCGCGCACCACGGCGCGCAGGTCGGCGGAGTGCTCGTTGCCGAGGCAGGTCAGCAGGCGGCCCTCGGCGGTGAGTCGCACGCGGTTGCAGTCGCCACAGAAGTTGTTCGAGTGCGGCGAAATGAAGCCGACCCGGGAATGGCTGCCGGCCACCTGCCAGTACTGGGCGGGGCCACCGGTGGTGTGGGTGGAGGGCAGCAGCGGCAGGGATTGCAGCAGGCGCTCGCGAACGGTCTCGTTGGACAGGTAGGTGGCGCCGCGCTGGTGGGAGTCGATGTGGCCGAGGGGCATTTCCTCGATAAAGGCGATGTCCAGCCCGCGCTCCACGGCGTAGTGGGCCAGCCGGGGCAGCTCGTCGTCGTTGACGCCCTTCATCACGACCGCGTTGAGCTTGATGTGTTCGAAGCCGGCGGCGCGGGCCGCCTCGATGCCGGCCAGGGCCTCGTCCAGATCGCCGCGCCGGGTCATGGCCCGATAACGCTCGGGGTCGAGGCTGTCGATGCTGATGTTGAGCCGGCGGACACCGGCCTCGGCCAGCTCGGCGGCGTATTTGGGCAGCAGCAGGCCGTTGGTGGTCATGACCAGCTCGTCGAGGCCCGGCAGGGCAGCCAGTTGACGTACCAGGTCGAGGATCTGGCTGCGCACCAGCGGCTCGCCGCCGGTGAGCCGGATCTTGCGTACCCCGCGGGCGACAAAGGCCCGGGCGATGGCGAAGGTCTCCTCGAAGGTGAGGACCTGTGCGCGGGGCAGGAAGGTCATGTGCTCGGCCATGCAATACTGACAGCGCAGGTTGCAGCGGTCGGTAACCGACAGCCGCAGGTAGGTGATGGCGCGTCCGAAGGTATCAACCAGCGGGGCGCTGTCTGGCGCGTGTGCAGTCATGGGCCTTCAACCTGAACAGTAGTTTCCATCATACGCGCACGCCCGCGCGGTGCAAACTCGCCGGCGTGGGTTGCGATGCTGCTATGCTGGGACGGTCAATCCGGGAGCCTCTCATGTCTGTCAAAACCTCACCATCACACGCGATCGAGCCCCTGCGTTTTCCCTTTGGCGCCGAGGGTGGCAACGCCATTGGCGCTCTCCGCGAACTGGCCCTGGGGGTCTTCTGGCTGCGGATGCCGCTGGAGAGCGAGCTCGACCATATCAACCTCTGGGTGCTGCGCGACGGCGACGGCTGGACGCTGGTGGATACCGGCTTCGACCTGCCCCGGTGCCGCGCGGTCTGGCGCCGGGTATTTGCCGAACTGATGGCCGAGGCACCGGTCCATCGCGTGATCGTGACCCACATGCACCCGGACCACTTCGGGTTGGCCGGCTGGCTGTGCAGCGAGTTCGGCTGCGACCTGTGGATGACCCGTACCGACTACCTCATGTGCCGCAATCTTGTGGGGTACACGGGCTCCCGTGCGCCCACGGCGGCGGTGACTTTCTATCGCGCGGCGGGTTTCAACGAAGAGCAGATCGGGCACTACTGCGATCGCTTCGGTGCCTTTGGCGAGAAGACCTCGCCTCTGCCGGACAGCTACCGCCGGATGGTCCATGGGGAGACCCTGCACATCGGCGAGCAATACTGGCAGGTGGTGGTGGGGCGCGGTCACACGCCGGAGCTGGCGATGCTCTACTGCCCCGGCCTGAAGCTGCTGATCTCGGCGGATCAGGTGTTGCCGAACATTTCCTCCAATGTCAGCGTCTATCCCATGGAGCCCTACGGCGATCCGCTCAAGGACTGGCTGCACTCCTGTGCCTACCTGCGCGAGGTGCTCCCCGCCAATGTGACCGTCCTGCCCTCCCACGGCGAGCCCTTCGTGGGCCTGCACTCGCGACTCACCAGCCTGATCGAGTCCCACGAGAAGAAGCTCGATCGACTGTACGCCCACCTGGCCGAGCCGCGGCGGGTGGTGGACTGCTTCCCGGTGCTGTTCCGCCGCGAAATCACTCTCGACCTGATCCTGCCGGCCACGGGCGAGGCCATGGCACATCTCAATTGCATGCTTGGCCGTCACCTGGTGCGGCGCGAGCTGGATGAAAAGGGTGTTGCCTGGTACACCCGCTGGGAAATCGACGCCGAGGACGGCTGAGCGCGTGTCGAGCCGATGAGCGGGCGTCAGGCGAAGAAGCCGCTGTAGGGGTAGAAGCGCAACAGGTCCCCCTCGGCGACGGTGGTGTCCGCCGGCCACTCCAGCAGACCGTCGCCCCAGCAGGCCGAGGACAGCACGCCGCTGCTCTGGTTGGGGTGGATCTCGGCGCCTTCCGGTGTCAGTCGGGCGCGCAGGTATTCGGTGCGCCGCTGAGCCCTGGGTCGCTGGAAACGCGCCGGTACGGGAACGCCGCAGGGCGTCCGGCCGATCATTCCCTGACGTTGCCGCAGCAGCGGCAGGGCCACCAGCAGGAAGGTGGCAAACACCGAAGCCGGGTTGCCGGGCAGGCCCAGAAAGGGGGTGTCGCCGACGGCGCCGAAGGCCACCGGCTTGCCGGGCTTGATGGCGATTTTCCACAGATCGAGTCGGCCCAACGCCTCGACGGCGCCCTTGAGATGGTCCTCTTCACCCACCGAGACGCCACCACAGCTCAGGATCAGATCCGCCTCGGCGCTGGCGTCCTGCAGGGCCGCTCGGGTGGCCGCCGGATCGTCGGCAACGGTTACCAGGGACGTCAGTCGGCAACCGGCTTCCTCGAGCAGCGCCCGCAACAGCGGGCCGTTGGAGTTGTAGATCTGGCCCGGTTGCAGGGGTTGCCCCGGCGCCGCCAGTTCGTCGCCGCTGGTCAGGACCGCGACCCGCAGCGGACGCAACACCCTCACGCGGTCCAGCCCCATCGAGGCCAACAATCCGACTTCCTGCGCTCGCAGCAGAGTGCCGCGACGGAGCACCGTGTCGCCGAGGGCCATATCCTGGCCGGCGCGACGGATGTTGTCGCCGGAGTGGGGTGCCTTGTGGATGACCACATCGTCGCCGCTTGCCGTGCAGTTTTCCTGGATGGCGACGGTATCCGCACCGGCCGGGATTTCCCCGCCGGTGAAAATCCGCGCCGCCGTACCGGGTTCCAGAGGCCGTGGCTCGTGGCCGGCAGCGACGCGCTGGCTGACCCGCAGGGCGCGGTTGTCGCCGGGCCAGTCGGCGGCGCGCAGGGCGTAGCCGTCCATGGCGCTGTTGTCCGCCGGTGGCACGTTGAGGGGCGCGGACATGTCCTCGGCCAGGCCGTGGCGCAGTGCCTGTTCCAGCGGCAGGGTCAGGGTTTCGGTGATGGGCACAAGGCCCGTCAGCATATGCTCGAGGGCGCGGTCGAGGGGCAGGGGCGCGTGGGTCATGGTTTCAGGGAGCCGTCGTCGCGGCCCGCGTGTGGGGCACGAAGTTGCAGGGCCGGGTGCGGCTGTCGAGCTGTTCCGCGAGGATGTGGGTCCAGGCGGTGCGGCAGGCGTTGGTGGAGCCCGGCATGCAGAAGATCAGGGTGCGATTGGCCATGCCCGCGAGCGCGCGCGACTGCAGGGTGGCGGTGCCGATCTCCGCCAGGGAGAAGTGGCGAAACAGCTCGCCGAAGCCGTCCACGGTCTTGTCGAACAAGGGGGCAATGGCTTCCGGTGTGCTGTCGCGGCCGGTGAATCCGGTGCCACCGGTAATCAGGATGCACTGGATGTCGGTATCGGCAATCCAGCCGGACACCACCGCGCGCATCCGGTAGATGTCGTCGGGCACGATACACCGGTCGGCCAGCCGGTGGCCCGCGGCGCGCAGTTGCTCCTCCAGGTAGTCCCCGGAGGTGTCGTCCTCCCGGGTGCGGGTGTCGGATACCGTCAGCACGGCGATGTGCAGCGGCTGGAACTCGGTGATGGCCTTGCTCATGTGGAGCCTCCTTGTGGTCTGTAGGGCCCGCAAAGGCGGTATTTATCGGCGGTATTCGCAGTATTCAGTGCTGGTGTTCAGCGGCGGCGTTCGCTGATCAGTTGGACTCGCCGCATACGGGACAGTCGGGTTTTCTGGCGATGGTGGTGGTCAGCCACTGCAATCGCTTGCCATCGAAATGACGCACGGTGCCGCAGCCGGGCAGGGTGCCGCTGGCCAGCGCCTGCAGCGCCACCAGTGCCTGCAGGCTGCCCATGACACCCAGTACCGGCCCCATGACCCCGCTGCTGGCACAGTTGGCGATGGCCGCCTCGCTGTCCGGCGGTACCAGGCAGGCGTGGCAGGGCGAGTCGGCGCGCCGGCTGTCGAACAGGCTCAGGCTGCCATCCCAGCGCAATGCGGCGGCACTGATCAGGGGTTTGCGGTCAGCTACGCAGGCGGCGTTGATGGCCTGGCGGGTGGGGAGGTTGTCGCTGCAGTCGAGCACCAGGTCGCTCCGGCTTACCCAGTGTGCCAGGTTCCCGCTGTGCATTTCCTCGCTCACTGTGCTGAGGCGGATGTGGGGGTTGAGATCGCGCAGGCGGTTGTGGGCCTGCTCCGCCTTGAGGGATCCGATGTCATCGCTGCCGTAAAGTATCTGGCGCTGCAGGTTGCTGGCCTCGACCCGGTCGTGATCCGCGAGAATCAGGTGTCCCACTCCCGCCGCGGCCAGATAAAGGGCTGCGGGTGCGCCCAGCCCGCCGAGACCGACGATCAATACGGTGCTGCCCTGCAGTCGCTCCTGACCGGCTTCGCCCACTTCCTCAAGCATCAGTTGCCGGCTGTAGCGAATGAATTCCTGGCCGCTCAGCATGGGCTCGATTCCCGGGCCAATTGGCGGGCCTGCTCCAGTTCCGCCGGCGTGTTCACGTTGACCAGCCGGTGGTGCCAGTGACGACCCAGCTCCACAGTGGCGTATTCGACGCCATCAAGAAACTGCTTGAACCCGGCCACACCGCGGTCCTCCACTGAAGCCTGCAGGCGTGGCAGCAGGCTGACATGCCAGAGCGACAGGGTGGGCTGCGGCTCGCCGCCGAGTGTGACCAGGGAGACGTCGACCCGCTGCGCCGTCGCGGCTGCGTGCAGTCGCCGAACCACATCGTCGGGCAGGAAGGGCGTATCGCAGGAGCACAGCGCCAGCCATTCGGGAGGTCCGGGTGGCTCCGGGTGGTCGGTGAGCCACTGCATGGCGGAGTACAGGCCCATCAGCGGCCCCCGGTGGCCGGCGTGCCGATCGGCGATCACCGGCAGGGCCAGCCCGGCCAGTTCGTTGGTGGGGCGGTTACTGTTGACCACGAGCCGCTGCACCTGGGGCTGCAGCGCGGTCACGACCCATTCGATCATGGGGCGACCGGCAATCAGGCACTGGCCCTTGTCGTTGCCGCCCATGCGGCGGCTCAGGCCGCCGGCGAGCACCACGCCGTCAATGCGCGCCATCGTCGCCTCCTTTCAGCCAGCGCCGGGCAGCCATCGCATCGCTGTCCTTGAAGTCGGCCCAGTAGGCTTCGCCGTCAAGGGGTCGGATCCGTTTCCAGAAGGGCGCCTGGGTCTTGAGGCAGTCCATGATGTACTGACAGGCGAGGAAGGCGGCTTCCCGGTGGCTACTGGCGGCACCCACGAAGACGATCTGGTCGGCCGGTTGCAGCTCGCCCACGCGATGGACGATGCGCACGGCGCCCAGTGGCCAGCGCGCGGCGGCGCTGTCGGCAATGTCGCGCAGGACGCGCTCGGTCATGCCCGGGTAATGCTGCAGCTCAAGGGCCTGCACGGTGGCCGTGGGTTCGAGTTCGCGCACCAGTCCGGTAAAGGTGACCACGGCACCGCTGGCGCCCTGGTCACGCAGCGCCGCGTACTCGGCACCGATGTCGAAATCCTCGGTCTGCACCCGTATCGCAGCACCCGTTGCGGCCACGTCAGCCTCCGGTCACCGGTGGCATGAACGCCACCTCGCTGTCATCGTTGAGCGGCGAGTCCATGCCACCAAGGGTCTGGTCTATGGCCACCATCACCTGGGGCTGGCGCAGTGCCTCGGCCAGCCGGGGTCGGGTTTCGGCCAGGGCCGCTACCAGTTCGGCGGGCGAGGTGCAGGACGGCAGGGACAGCTCTGCCGTACCGGCCACGTCCTGAAGGCTGCCAAAGAAGAGCACCCGGATCATGGCGTTGCCTCCGGCGGTTCGCCGGCGTAGTCCGCCGCCTGCCAAAGGCCCGATTTGCCGCCCTGCTTTTCCAGCAGCCGCACGCCATCGATCACGATGCCCTTGTCCACGCCCTTGCACATGTCGTAGACGGTGAGGGCCGCCACCGAGACGGCGGTCAGCGCCTCCATTTCCACGCCGGTGCGTGCTGCCGTGACGCAGCTGGCCCGGATGGTCAGCCGGTGAGCGGTTGCGTCGGGGATGAAGTCGATATCCACCCCATCCAGCGGCAGGCCGTGGCAGAGCGGGATCAGCTCCGGACAGCGCTTGGCCGCCTGGATACCGGCGATACGGGCGACACCAAAGACATCGCCCTTGGGTAGGTTGCCCTGCAGCAGGGCGGCGAAGGTGGCCGGCGCCATGTGGACCCGGGCCTCAGCCAGGGCGCGGCGGGCAGTGATGGCCTTGCCGCTGACATCCACCATGCGGGCGTTGCCGTCGGAATCGAGATGAGTGAGGGGCACGGAGGAACTCGCGTCGTCGTTATGGGTGCGTATACACACGCCTCGTGGGGTGTGCAATCTATTCTAGACCCGCCCGGACGGACCTGTATAGGCGCTTGACCGGCGGCAGTCCCGTTGCCGGGCTCTGTTATTACGCCGGCCAGCCGGTTAATCTTGTGCCGTTGAGCCAGACCGCAACGGCGGCCGTGTCAGATTTCAAGGAGTCAGGAATGTCCAGCGACGACGATCAGAAAAGACATATAAAGCATGTGATCTCAGCGATCCGCGATGATGACCCGGATGCGGATGGCGAGAGCCCACGTACGCCGCATTCGCCGCCACGGAGACCGGCTGCCGACCCGGACGTGTCTCTCGAGTCCGATGATGAGTACTACGCCGATGACGACGAGCGCCGACAATGGGACTACGAGGAGAGCAACCCCGCCACCCTGGAGGCGGATCTCGACGATGGCAAGCGCGAACGCGGCTCGGCCGCGCGCCCGGCGGGACTCGGCATGCTGCTCGATTGGCGACTGGTGGCAGCGCTGGTGATCCTGGTGGCCGGTTTGTTCATGGTCAATCTGTCGGGTGATGGTGACGCTGCCTCCACTGCGGACGCCGCGCTGACACCGGAGGCCACGGCTCGGATCGAGCAGCTTGAGGCACGGCTGGAGGCGCTCGAGCAACGGCTCGCGGGCATGCCGGCCGAGGGTGCCGGTGGTGACGCGGTGCTTGTCGGAGCCCCTTTGGCGACGGGCGATGGCATCAGCCGCGAGGAATTGCAGATCCTGCGCGACCAGGTCAATGCCGGCCTCAAGGCGCAGGAGGAGGCCACACGGTCGGCGGTGCAGGGGCTGGAGCGGCGTCTGGTGGCTACAATTGATGAAAAGGTGGCCGCCGCGCGCCCGTCCGCGCCGGCAGCGGCCCCGACTGCCCGGTCGTCCAGCGCGCCGGCCCCGGCGGCGAACGGCGGCTGGTTCGTCAACGTCGCCACGTACTCCCAGCGGGCCACGGCTGACGCGATGGTCAAGCGACTGCAGGAAACGGGTCGTACCGCCGTGATCGTGCCCGCGACCATCGGCGGCGAGTCGGCCTACCGCGTGCGGGTGACCAACCTGTCATCCCGCGATGCGGCCCAGACGGCGGCCCGTCAGCTCGAGTCGGAGTTCGGGCTGCGCGGGCTCTGGGTGGGCGAGAGCTGAGTCTTGCCGAACCGTTCAGCTGTGACGGGGCGCTCCGGCGCCCCGTTTTTGGTTCAGCCCTGTCGCCCCGTGGCCGATGATGAACTGGCCGACTTTCGTTGGCACTCGTCCTGAGTGTTGGCACTTATCTTGAATACCTGTAAGGCCAGGTGGTGAGGTAGGGCTTATCACCTGGCCAGACAGTGCCCATATTGTTCATCCCCGTGGTGAAACCCACGTCGTCCGCTTCGGTGGCCGTCGTGGGTTTTTTCTTATGTGCGGATCGGGGCGCCGACGGGTTTCCCCGAGCGGATGTGGCTGCACAGCTATGGTGCAGATGGTCGATGGCGGTGCGCGGATGCAGGCCATGGAGCCGGCAAGCGCTTGACCTGACAGGACTGCCAAGTTGGCACGCAGTTTGAATTGGATTAGTGCAGTGTGGTCAGGTCAGGCCAGGAAAGGCCCAACATTGCCGGATGGGCAACGCTGGCCAGACAACCCTGCAATTCGTGAGCAATGGCGCTCACTTCCCCAGTCTTCGGACGCGGTGGAAGTGGGCGTTTTTTTTTGGCGTAAAAGCAGGCTGGTGGTTCATGGTCGCCGTAGTTTTCAACACTCGGTACCCGCCGGACCACAACGCGGTTCCAACTGGACAAGGTGTATGGATAACAGGCAACAGATCGTCATTCTGGGCAATGGTATGGCTACTGCGCGACTGCTGCAGGGGCTGGCCGGCGCTGCCGCGGGTTATCGCATCACTGTTATCGGTGACGAACCTCATCCGGCCTACAACCGCATTCTGCTGTCGTCGGTACTGGCCGGCGAGCGGGCGGTGGCGGATCTGCCTCTGCTCGAACAAGGGTTCTGCTCACGCCACGGTATTTCCACATTGGTCGGCACCCGCGCAGTGGAGATAGACCGCGACCGCAAACTGGTGGTCACCGATCGCCACGGTGCAATCGGCTACGACCGGCTGGTCATCGCCATCGGCTCCCGGCCGGCGCTGCCCGATCTCCCGGGGGTGGATCTGCCGGGTGTGCTGGCCTTCCGTACGCTCGCCGATGTGGACCGTATGCAGGCGGTGGCGGCGCAGGGCGGGCGCGCCGTGGTGATCGGTGGCGGCCTGCTGGGGCTGGAGGCGGCGGTGGGCCTTGCCGGCAGCGGTGTGAAGGTCACGGTGTTGCACCGTGGCCGCTGGCTGATGAACCGACAGCTTGATGAGACGGCCGGCGGCCTGTTGGCGCAGGCACTGGCGGAGCGCGGGATCGAAATCCGGACCGATGTGTCCACCCGGTGTGTCGGCGGCGACGCCAGTGTCGAATACGTCGAACTGGCCGGTGGTGAACGACTGCCGGCGACCACGGTGGTGGTCGCCGCGGGCATCACGCCCAATGTCGAACTGGCCCGCGCATGCGGGTTGACGTGTGCACGCGGCATCCAGGTGGATGATCGGCTGACCACCAGCGACGCGGCCATCAGTGCCATCGGTGAATGCAGTGAGCACCGTGGCGTCTGTCACGGGCTGGTGGCGCCGGTGTGGCAGCAGGCCGATGT
>JBJHAZ010000059.1:0-9741 GCA_050485225.1 Gammaproteobacteria bacterium | reverse complement strand
CTGTTCCCGGTGGGCGAGCTGGAAAAGCACGAGGTGCGCGCCATCGCCCGCGACGCCGGTCTGGCCACCCACAGCAAGAAGGACAGTACCGGCATCTGCTTTATCGGTGAGCGTCGCTTTGCCGATTTTCTGCAGACCTATCTGCCGGCGCAGCCGGGCGATATCGAGGACGAGGCCGGCGTGGTGATCGGCCGCCACCAGGGACTGATGTACCACACCGTGGGCCAGCGTCAGGGGCTGGGCATCGGCGGCCTGCCCGGCCGCGACGAGTCGCCCTGGTACGTGGCCGGCAAGGATCTGGCGCGCAACGTGCTGATCGCGGTCCAGGGCAGCGACCATCCACTGCTGTTCGCGCCGGCGCTGCGGGCCGAGATGCCCCACTGGATCAGCGGTACGCCGCCTGCCACCACCTTTCGCTGCACGGCGAAGATCCGATACCGCCAGCAGGATCAGGACTGCGAAGTGGTGCTGGACTCAGAGGGCTGTACCGTGCGGTTCGACACACCCCAGCGCGCCGTGACACCCGGTCAGTCGGTGGTGTTCTACGATGGCGACATCTGCCTCGGCGGAGCGGTCATCGAGCAAGCCGTCACCTGATCACCACCAACCAAGGACTCTCCATGCTGCGCCAACCCACCGCAGACCAGCTGCTCGCCCTCGGCGGTGTCGTCCACTGCTGCGAACTGGTTCACCAGCTGGCGGCCAACGGACAATGCGACAGCGAGCCCTTCGCCGCCGCCATCCGCACCCTGTTCACCAACACCCCGGATAACCTGCAGACGCCGGGTGCGGTGGTATCGGTCTACGGCTCCCCGGCAGCGGTACGACCGGGCCTGGTGGCCCTCGAGATCCAGTTCAACCCCACCGACCGGGCCGGGCTTTCGCCCAGCATGCGCTACACCGTCAGCCTGCTCCAGCTCACCGACCGGCTGCGCCGCAACCAGGCGGTGCTCGGACGGCTCGGCCAGGGCATCGAGAGCGCCCGCCGTCAGGTCGAGCATTTCGACCTCACCCACGAGAACGTGATCGCCAACCTCGCCGACACCTACCAGAACACCGTCGCCACGCTGGGCAATCGTATCCAGGTGCGCGGCTTCGCCCAGCATCTGCAGCAACCGAAGGTGGCCAACCGCATCCGCGCACTGCTGCTGGCGGGCGCCCGCAGCGCCATGCTGTGGCGCCAGCTCGGCGGGCGCCGTTGGCACTTCATGCTCTATCGGCGCCGGATCGTGAACCACCTGCACCAACTGCTGCAGGCGAGCCGCTCCGATCGGTTAGAATGACACCCCGCTACCGCCCTATTCTTCCACTCCAGCACAGACCCGGATATTCATGGACAACACCCTGCCCCTCGACAGCCTGACTGCCATTTCCCCCATCGACGGCCGCTACGGCGACAAGACCGCCGCGCTGCGCACCGTATTCAGTGAATACGGACTGATCCGCGCCCGCGTGGAAGTGGAGGTGCGCTGGCTGCAGCAGCTGGCTGCACACCCCGGGATTGGCGAGGTGGCGCCCTTCTCCGCCGAGGCCAATACCGCCCTCGATGCGCTGGTGGCCAACTTCGGCCTCGACGAGGCCCGCCGCGTCAAGGAGATCGAGCGCACCACCAACCACGACGTGAAGGCCGTGGAATACCTCCTCAAGGAGCGTATCGCCGGCAACGCCGAGCTGTTGGCCGTTGGCGAATTCGTCCACTTTGCCTGCACGTCCGAGGACATCAACAACCTGTCCCACGCGCTGATGCTGCGCGCCGGCCGCGACCAGGTGATCCTGCCGCAGATGGAGGCGGTCACCGCCCGCATCGCTGAACTGGCCGGTCAGTTTGCCGCCGAACCCATGCTGTCGCGCACCCACGGCCAGACCGCCTCCCCCACCACCGTGGGCAAGGAGCTGGCCAATGTGGTGGCACGACTGCGCCGCCAGATCGAGCAGGTACGCAATATCCCGCTACTGGGCAAGATCAACGGCGCCGTGGGCAACTACAACGCCCACCTCTCCGCCTACCCGGAGGTGGACTGGCAGGCCAATGCCCAGGCCTTCGTGGAAGGGCTGGGGCTGACCTGGAACCCCTACACCACCCAGATCGAACCCCACGACTACATGGCCGAGCTGTTCGACGCCATGAGCCGTTTCAACACCATCCTCATCGATTTCGATCGCGATGTGTGGGGTTACATCTCGCTGGGTTACTTCAAGCAGAAGACCGTCGCCGGTGAAGTGGGCTCCTCCACCATGCCCCACAAGGTCAACCCCATCGACTTCGAGAACTCGGAAGGCAACCTGGGGCTGGCCAATGCCGTCTTCGGCCACCTCTCGGCCAAACTGCCCATCTCCCGCTGGCAGCGCGACCTGACCGACTCCACGGTGCTGCGCAACATGGGCGTGGGCTTCGGCTACTCGCTGATCGCCTACGCCGCCACCCTCAAGGGCCTGGGCAAACTGGAACTGAACCGGGCCCGGCTCGCCGAGGACCTGGACAACGCCTGGGAAGTCTTGGCCGAGCCCATCCAGACCGTGATGCGCCGCTACAACATCGAAAAGCCCTACGAAAAACTCAAGGAGCTGACCCGCGGCCACACCATGAGCCGCGAGACCATACAAGCCTTCGTCAACGGGCTGGACATTCCCGAGCAGGCCAAGCGCGAACTGCTGGCCATGACGCCGGCCAGCTACATCGGCAACGCCGTCGAGCAGGCCAAGGCACTGTGAGCCTGCTGGGCGACATCAGCGCCGAGCAATTCCTGGCCGAATACTGGCAGCGCAAGCCGCTGCTGGTGCGCGGCGCCTTCCCCGACTTCGAATCGCCCCTCGACCCGGACGAACTGGCCGGGCTGGCACTGGAAGAGGAAGTGGAGTCGCGGCTGGCGCAGGAGGACACCCGCAGCGGCCAGTGGACCCTGCAGCAAGGCCCCTTCGACGAGGACGCCTTTCGCCGGCTGCCGGCATCCCACTGGACCCTGCTGGTGCAGTCGGTGGACCTCTGGGTCCCGGAGATCGCCGCGCTGTTGAAGCCCTTCGACTTCCTGCCGCGCTGGCGGCTCGACGACGTTATGGCCAGCTACGCGGTGGATGGCGGGAGTGTCGGCCCCCACTTCGATCACTACGACGTCTTCCTGATTCAGGGTCGGGGACAGCGCCGCTGGGTGGTGGGCGACTCTTGCGACGAGCACAGCACACTGCTCGCCGACTGCCCCCTGAGGATTCTGGAGCGCTTTGACGCTCGTGAGGAGTGGATTCTGGAACCGGGGGACATGCTCTATCTGCCACCCCAGTGGGCCCACTGGGGTGTGGCCCAGGGCGAATGCATGACCTACTCGGTGGGTTTTCGCTCCCCGACCCTGGCGGAAATGGTGGATGACCTCGCGGTGGAACTGATGGCCGAGGCGCAGGACAGCCGCCACTATCGCGACCCGCCCCTGACGCCCGCCATGGCCGGCGACACCCTCGACCCGGCGTTCCTGCAGCAGGTGAAATCCCTGCTCGGCACCCTTCTCGAGGACGACCACCGCCTGGCATTGTGGTTCGCCCGCTACATGACAGCACCGCGCTACCCCGATATGGACGACTGGTTCGAGGAGCACCCCGAACTCTCGCGCCGCATCCGTCTACCGGCCAGCCTCATGGGGCAGGATATGGTGGTGCGCGACGGCCATCTGGATGCCACCGTCTCACCGGACGACGGCGACGGCTCTCAACACGGTGACGGCTCTCAACACGGTGAAGCCTCTCGGTAGCGGAACGATCAATAATGGGGTGGCCGCTCCACCGGAGCACTGTCGCCCGACAGCTCATCCACCAGACCCTGCAACGACTTGACCCGATCCAGCAGCAGCTTGCAGGTGTCCTCCAGGCGTCCCATCTGCAACTGCTGTTCCCCCAGGGCGTCACTGAGCTGCTGGATGCTGTCCTCCTGAAACGCCACCCGGCTTTCCAGTTCGTCGATGCGCCGATGCAGATCAGTCACGGGCAGCCCCTCCGACCATCCGGTCGGGCGCCGCGGCGCCCGCACCCGGCCAGCGGGGATCGACCGCGCCATGGAGGATGTCACCCACCCGCATGATCGACTGGGCCCGCCCCATGGGGCGGGTAGCCTCGGGAAGATCATGACCCATGGACTCGAGCAACCGGCGCGTATCGACGCTGATACCCGGCTCCCAGCGCACCTCATCGGGCAACCACTGATGGTGAATACGCGGCGCCGCCGTGGCTTCGGCGATGTTCATGTCGAAATCGATCACATTGAGCAGCATCTGCAACACCACGGTGATGATGGTGCTGCCGCCGGGGCTGCCGGTGGCGAGCACCGGGCGGCCGTCGTGAAACAGCAGCGTCGGCGTCATGCTCGACAAGGGGCGCTTACCGGGTTCGATGGCGTTGGCCTCGCCACCCACCAGGCCGAAGGCGTTGGGCTCGCCGGGCTTGGCGGAAAAATCGTCCATCTCGTTGTTGAGCAGAAAGCCGGCGCCCGGCACTGCGACGCCATTGCCGTAGGAAAAATTGAGGGTGTAGGTATTGGTCACCACATTGCCGCTGCTGTCCCACACCGAGTAATGGGTGGTCTGGGGGCTTTCCTCGATGGCCGCCAGGCCCGGGCCCACCTCCGACGACGGCGTCGCGCGGTCGGATGAGATATCCTCCCGCAGGGCAGTCGCATAGTCGCGGCTGATCAGGTCGGCGACCGGGACGTCGTGAAAGTCCGGGTCGCCGAGATACTTGCTGCGGTCGGCATAGGCTCGGCGCATGGCCTCGACGAGGTGGTGCAGATAGGCCGCACTGTTGTGCTCCATCGCGGCCAGGTCCCAGCCCTCCAGAATGTTGAGCATCTGCACCAGGTGCACCCCACC
Source organism: Gammaproteobacteria bacterium (assembly GCA_050485225.1). GTDB lineage: Bacteria > Pseudomonadota > Gammaproteobacteria > Pseudomonadales > Porticoccaceae > JBJHAZ01. Next base: position 4,894 of record JBJHAZ010000059.1, on the reverse strand, counting down.
CGATGACGGCGGCGGCATGGACACCACCTCGTGGCCGCGATAGCTGCCCCGCACCGGCTTGCGCTCGATGGCCCGATAGGCCGCAAGGTCCTCGTGGCTGATCAGGCCGCCGCCCCGCTCCATCTCGGCGACCAGCTTGTCCGCCACCGCCCCTCGATAGAAGGCATCGGCGCCATCCCGCGCGATCTCGCCGAGGGTCCAGGCGAGGTCCGACTGGCGCCAGAGGTCACCCGGTTGCAGCGCGCTGCCATCGGGTCGAAAAAAATACTGCCGGCTGGCCTCGCTGCCTTGCAGGCGGGCGGCGGACCGCTCCAGGCTGTAGGCCAGCGCCGGTGTCACGGTGATCCCCTCCTCCGCGAGGCGAATGGCCGGCGCCATCACCTGCTCCCGTGTCATGGAGCCGTAGCGTTCGAGGGCGTGCAGCAGACCCGCCACTGTACCGGGCACGCCGGATGCCAGGTGACTGAACATGGCCTTCTGGCGATCGACTTCACCAGCCTCGTCCAGAAACAGATCCTCGTGGGCCGCCTCCGGTGCCGTCTCCCGATAGTCGATGGCAACGGTGCGGTCCTCGTCGGCCAGGTACACCAGCATGAATCCGCCACCACCGATGTTGCCGGCCTGGGGCAGCGTCACCGCCAGAGCGAAACCCGTGGCCACCGCGGCATCCACCGCATTGCCGCCTTCGGCCAGAATGGCCGCACCCACGGAACTGGCGACGGTTTCCTGACTGACCACCATGCCCCGGCTCGAGGTTTCCGGGTGAAACATGGCGCCGGCATCGATGAACGCCGGCACATCATCGGCCCGCACCGCCAGGCTCAGGCCCAGCAACAACACGGTCAACAAACTGGATCGCAACATCAGTGCGAAAACTCCCTGCAGTGGATTTGGACTGGCAACCAGGGGTGCTATGCTGCCAAAAACCGCCTCCGGATGCATGCCGAAAACCGGCGCAGACGCTCTATCGCACCGGCAAGGCGTGTGCAGCAACAGGAACAGGCCCATGGAACCCATCGACTATACCCCGGTCCGCATCAGCCCCGCCAACTGGGCGGAGCACGCCGAGGCCCTGTCGCGTATCCGCCACGCCGTCTTCATGCTCGAACAGGGCGTGAGCACCGATGAGGAATGGGACGGCAAGGATGAGGCAGCCCATCACTGGCTGGCCTGGGATGCCGATGGTGAGCCTCTGGGTACCGCACGGCTGCTGCCCGATGGACAGCTTGGCCGCATGGCCGTACTCGAAAGCCATCGCGGCCGTGGCGTCGGTTCGGCGCTGCTGCGCGCGGTCATCGCCCATGCCCGAGCCGCCGGGATGGCGGCGCTCACCCTCAACGCCCAGCGCCAGGCGATTCCCCTGTATCAACGGCATGGGTTCGATATCGTGGGCGAGGTCTTCGACGACGCCGGAATGCCCCACTGGCCCATGCGACTGATTCTCGATCCCCCCGCCCATTCAACAACGGACAACCGCACACCGACAGCGGACAGCAGCACCCACCCCGTCGACGCCGTCGACAATCTCCCCGAGCACTGCGAAGGATTCGACGCCGTGCAGCGTGCGGCCATGGAGCTGGTGGGCAACGCCCGCCGCGAGCTGCTGCTGTTTTCCTCCCGCCTGCTGCCCGAGGTCTTCGATCACGACATCGTCACTCGGACCCTCGCCGCCAGCTGCCTGGACTCCCGGGAACTGGAAGTCCTGCTGCTGGTGCGCGACGGCGACCATCTCGGCCGCTGCCACCACCGCCTGCTCGCCCAGCAGCAGCGCATGCCCAGCCGCATTGCCGTCAAGCTGCTGGACCCCGCCATCCATACCGATTGCGCCGAATTTCTGGCCGTCGACGGGATCGGTGTACTCGAGCTGCGCACCGATAACGGAACGCTCTGGCGCCATGCGCCCCGGCTGGCCACCGAACTCAGGCGCGAGTTTCTCGAGCTGTGGCGGGTCGCCTCGACCGACCCCAACCTGAGGCGACTGTTGCTGTAGCTCCCGATGATGGGTGCCAGGGCGCCCGCCGGCCGCGCCCCAGGGGCTTGCACCGTGTACAATGGCGGCCAACAATATCGGAAGAACCCAAAGGGTCGCCCATCATGCGCTTGCACCGCCTCAAGCTTCTGAGTGCCCTGTGCTGCTCCAGTTTTCCGCTGGGTCTCGCAGCCGCCGCGCCGCAGCTCACCGAGGAAGTCTTCTTCGACGACATCCCGCCGGTCGTCTCCGCCTCCCGGCAGCAGCTCAGCCTGTCCGAAAGCCCCTCCTCGGTGACCATCATTACCCGCGACATGATCGCCGCCATGCCGGTGCTCGACATTGCCGACCTGTTGCGCATCGCACCCGGCTTCCAGTCCTTCAAGGCCAACGGCTCGATCCATGCGGTCACGCTCCACGGCCAGTCCGACCGCTTTCCGCGTCGACTGGAGATCCGGGTCGATGGCCGCACGGTCTACACGCCCATCAATTCGGCTGTATCCTGGGAGTCGCTGGGGCTGGTACCCGACGACATCGACCGCATCGAGGTGGTGCGCGGCTCCAACATCCCTGCCTACGGCGGCAACGCCTCGCAGGGCGCCATCTACATCATCACCCGCAACCCGCAGCTCGATACGGGCACACAGGTTCGCGCCACCGCCGGCAGCTGGTACACCCGCAACCTCTCGGCGCGCCATAACTTCGACACGGAGCGCGGCAACTACGTGGTGCGCACCGCGTGGAAGGAAAATGACGGTTTTCGCGCCGTGAACGACCAGGCCCACGTCGGCCACATCGCCCTGCAGGGACTGCACACGCCGTCGCTGGACAGCTCCTTATCCTGGGAGACCGGCCTGAGCCGTGGCAGCTTCGGCTTTGGTGACGGTGACCGACCCGCATCTTTCCACGATGAGGACATCACTTCACTGTGGAGCACCGGCCGCTGGAACCGGGCGTTCAAGCGCCACGCCGTGAGCCTGCACGGTTCCCTCAGTATGGCGGAGTACGATCGTTCCAATTGGGTCTGGCTGTCCGAGTACGACAGCGACTTTCTTCGCTTGGACCTGCCAGCGCAGGGCATTCCCGACCAGAAAGTGCAAGCCCAGGCCGGCGTCAGGCGATTTCAGCAACTGGATCTGGAGTTCGAGCACCAGATCTCCGTTGGCCGCAACAGTGACTTTCTGTGGGGCACCGGGATCCGCCATGTGCGCTTGCGGGCAGACCAGCAATTTGCCGAACCGGGTTATCACCACGACACCATCTACCATGTCTTTGCCAATCATCAGTGGCGACCAGCCCGCTGGCTCGGCATCAACCTCGGCGCGATGGCCGAGCACCACGACCAGACCAGCTGGAACCTGTCCCCGCGTCTGTCGTTCAACTTCCACCTGAACGAGGATCACCATTTACGACTGAGCACATCCCAGGCGCGACGCTCACCCACCCTGTACGAAATGCAGTTCCTCAACGAAACCCGGTTGGCCAACGGCGAGCTTTTCCGGATGATATTTGTCACCGATCCGGACATTCGCTCCGAGAAGTTCACCACCCATGAAATAGGCTATTTGGGCCGCTGGCACGACGGGCGACTGAGTCTGGATGTGAGAGGCTTTCGTGAGGAAGTCGACCACGGCATCGATTTCAAGCGCCGCGTCACCGGTTTCGAGGAGCGCATCGTCCAGCGAGCCTACCGGCAACTGACCAACCCCAGCCAGTGGACGATCGAAGGCTACGACCTGCAACTGCGCTGGAAACCGGACCGCGACTGGCTGATCGCACTGCAACACGCCAACGTCAGTGTGGAGGGCCTGCTGGTGTCGGAGAACAACCATCTGACGCGCCTAGACTGGCGCACACCCAACCATACCAGCAGCGCACTGGTCCAGAAGCACTTCGGCAACCAGTGGTCCGCCAGCATGGCAGCTTACCGGCAGTCGGCCACCGCCTGGCGCGCCGGCACCTATGTGGAGCAGTGGCTGCGGGTCGACGGCCGGGTGGCGCGACGCTTTGACCTGCACGATGGCAGCGAGATCGAGGTCGCACTCATCGTGCAGAACCTGTTTGACGAGGATTATCTGGAGTACCAGAACAGCAACGAGTTCCCCCGACTGGGATTTCTCTCGGTCAACTGGCGGCGCCACTGAGGCACCGCCCCGGCGGGCCTTACGACCAAGGCCCGACGAACGAGGAGCACCGCCAGGAAAACGGCGACCACCAAAAAGGGCCTGCATCTTTCGATGCAGGCCCTTTTTGGTGGTGCAGGCGGGCCGCCGGGGCCCGCCTGTCTCGGCAGAAGCTACCGTATCAGAGGCTGCCTTCCAGCTCCGGGATGGCCTGGAACAGGTCGGCGACCAGTCCGTAATCGGCCACCTGGAAGATGGGGGCTTCCTCGTCCTTGTTGATGGCCACGATCACCTTGCTGTCCTTCATACCGGCCAAGTGCTGGATAGCGCCGGAGATGCCCACCGCGATGTAGAGATCGGGAGCGACGATCTTGCCGGTCTGACCCACCTGCATGTCGTTCGGGGCAAAGCCGGCATCCACCGCGGCGCGGGAAGCGCCCACAGCAGCGCCCAGCTTGTCCGCCAGACCTTCGATCAGCTTGAAGTTGTCGGCACTGCCGACACCACGGCCACCGGAAACCACCACGCGGGCAGCAGTCAGCTCGGGGCGGTCGGACTTGGCCAGCTCTTCGCCAACAAAGCTCGACACACCAGCATCGGCGGCACCGGAAATCGACTCGACAGCGGCGGAGCCACCCTCGGCCGCAACGGCATCAAAGGCCGTACCGCGGACGGTCAGCACCTTGATGGCATCGCTGGTCTGAACGGTGGCAATGATGTTGCCGGCGTAGATCGGGCGCTTGAAGGTGTCGGCGCTTTCCACGGCGATGACGTCGGAGATCGCCTGTACATCCAGCAGGGC
>JBJHAZ010000058.1:0-9828 GCA_050485225.1 Gammaproteobacteria bacterium | reverse complement strand
AGACGGGCGTGGGGGTTTGAGGGACCGGCCATGTTGCGGCCGACGCTGGACAGGTCGAACTTGAGCACGCGCTCGTACTCGGCCTTGGCGAGACTGTCGCCCCACAGCCCAGTGATCCTGGCGTAGTTTTCCACCAGCTCGATTTGCTCCGGCTCGCGGCCGGTGAGCTTCAGGTACTCGATGGTCTGCTCGTCGATGTAGAACATCGCGGCGGTGGCGCCGTATTCGGGTGTCATGTTGGAGATGGTGGCGCGGTCGCCGACGGACAGGCTCGCGGTGCCTTCACCGAAGAACTCCAGGTAGGCACCCACCACGCGCTCCTTGCGCAGGAACTCGGTCAGGGCCAGCACGATATCGGTGGCGGTGATGCCCGGCTGACGCTTGCCCACCAGTTCGACACCGACGATGTCGGGCAGACGCATCATGGAGGCACGGCCGAGCATCACGGTCTCGGCTTCCAGGCCGCCCACGCCCACGGCGATGACACCCAGGGCGTCCACGTGGGGGGTATGGCTGTCGGTGCCGACACAGGTATCGGGGAAGGCCACGCCGTCACGGGCCTGGATCACCGGCGACATCTTCTCCAGGTTGATCTGGTGCATGATGCCGTTGCCGGCGGGGATCACGTCGACGTTTTCAAAGGCCGTCTTGGTCCACTCGATGAAGTGGAAGCGGTCCTCGTTGCGGCGATCCTCGATGTCGCGGTTTTTCTGGAAGGCCTCGGGGTCATAGCCACCGCACTCGACGGCCAGGGAGTGGTCGACAATCAGCTGGGTGGGAACCACCGGGTTGACCTTGGCGGGGTCACCACCCTGCTCGGCGATGGCGTCCCGCAGGCCGGCAAGATCCACCAGTGCGGTCTGACCAAGGATGTCGTGGCAGACCACCCGTGCGGGGTACCAGGGGAAGTCGAGGTCACGCTTGCGCTCGATGAGCTGCTTGAGTGAATCGGTCAGGGTCTCGGGGTCGCAGCGGCGTACCAGCTGCTCGGCCAGCACACGGGAGGTGTACGGCAGGGTATCGTAGGCACCGGGCTTGATCGCTTCGACAGCCGCGCGGGTGTCGAAGTAGTCCAGGTCGGTACCGGGCAGGGGTTTGCGATAATCGGTGTTCATGGCTTCGGGACTCAATCCGGAAAGGGTTGGCTACAGCAAATGTGGAGAGGGCAGCCATCGCTGACTGCCCTCTCCCGGCCTGACTCAGCGCTCGGCGATCGGAACCACCTTGCGCAGATCTTCGCCGGTGTACTCCGCGCTCGGGCGGATGATACGGTTGTCGGCGCGCTGCTCCATCACGTGCGCAGCCCAACCGGTCAGGCGGGACATCACGAAGATGGGGGTGAACAGCGGGGTCGGGATACCCATGAAATAGTAGGCTGAAGCGTGGAAGAAGTCAGCGTTGCAGAACAGCTTCTTCTCGCGCCACATGACCTCTTCACAGCGCACGGAAACCGGGTACAGCACGGTGTCGCCCACGTCCTTGGCCAGTTTCTCGGACCACTGCTTGATGATGGCGTTGCGCGGGTCGGACTCGCTGTAGATGGCGTGACCGAAGCCCATGATCTTTTCCTTGCGCTCCAGCATGCCCAGCATCTCGCGCTCGGCCTCCTCGGGCGACTGCCACTTCTCGATCATCTCCATGGCCGCCTCGTTGGCGCCACCGTGGAGCGGGCCGCGCAGGCTGCCGATGGCACCGGTGATGCAGGAATGCAGGTCGGACAGGGTGGAGGCACAGACGCGAGCGGTGAAGGTGGAAGCGTTGAACTCGTGCTCTGCGTAGAGGATCAGGGACACGTTCATGACGCGCTGGTGCAGCTCGTTGGCCTTCTTGCCGTGCAGCAGGTGCAGGAAGTGGGCACCGATGGTGTCGTCGTCGGTCTCGGTCTCGATGCGCACGCCGTCGTGGGCAAAACGCCACCAGTAGCAGATCATGGACGGGAAGGTCGCCAGCAGGCGATCTGTGGCGTCCTGCTGCTGGGAGAAATCGGTCTCGGTCTCCAGGTTGCCCAGCATGGAGCAGCCGGTACGCATGACGTCCATGGGGTGAGCGGAAGCCGGGATGCGCTCCAGCACGTCCTTCAGGGCCTGGGGCAGGCCACGCAGCTTCTTGAGCTTGGCCTTGTAGGCGTCCAGCTCGGCCTGGGTGGGCAGATGACCCTTGAGGATCAGGTGCGCCACTTCCTCGAATTCACACTTCTCAGCCAGATCCTTGACGTCGTAGCCACGGTAGGTGAGGCCGGAACCTTCCTTGCCCACGGTGGACAGTGCAGTCTTGCCGGCTACCTGGCCACGCAGGCCGGCGCCCTTCAATTCTTTCGCCATTGTTCTCTCTCCTGATAATGCTGGTGATTGAGGATGATTACTTGTTCTTGCCCTGCTGGAAGAGCTCGTCGAGCTTGCGCTCGTACTCGTGGTAGTTGAGGTAATCGTACAGCTCCATGCGGGTCTGCATGATGTCCACCACGGCCTTCTGGTCGCCCTGCTCGAGGATGCTCTTGTACACGGTTTCGGCGGCACGGTTCATGGCGCGGAACGCGGACAGCGGGTACAGCACCATGGAAGCGCCGTGTTCGGCCAGTTCCTGTTTGTTGAACAGTGGGGTGGCGCCGAACTCGGTGATGTTGGCGAGCAGGTGGGCGCCACCAATGCCATCGGCAAAGGCCTGGTAGTCTTCCAGGGTATGCACGGCTTCGGCGAAAATGCCGTCGGCACCGGCCTCGAGACAGGCGCGGGCGCGCTCGACCGCAGCGTCCAGCCCTTCCTTCTGGAAGGCATCGGTGCGGGCGATGATGAAGAAGTCGTCATCGGTCTTGGCGTCCACGGCGGCCTTGACGCGGTCGACCATTTCGTCCTTGGAGACGATTTCCTTGTTGGGACGGTGACCGCAGCGCTTCTGGGCTACCTGGTCCTCCAGATGAACCGCAGCGGCGCCGGCCTTGATCATGTCCTTGATGGCCTTGGCGATGTTGAAGGCACCGCCCCAGCCGGTGTCGATGTCCACCAGCAGCGGCGTCTGTACCGCCGAGGTAATGCGGCGCACATCTTCCAGCACATCATTGAGGGAGGTCATGCCGAGGTCGGGCAGGCCATAGGAAGCGTTGGCAACACCACCGCCGGACAGGTAGATGGCCTTGTGGCCCAGCTGCTCCGCCATCATGGCGGTGTAGGCGTTGATGGTGCCGACAATCTGCAGCGGCTTGGTTTCTTCGAGCGCCTTGCGGAACAGGGCTCCGGGCGATGGTTGTCTGGACATGGATGTATCCTCCGGTCAGGTATCCAGTTGCTTCTCAATGTTCAGTCGCGAGGCGCGAATGTGACGACGGATCAGCATCTCCGCCATTTCGCCATCGCGGTCGGCGATCGCTTTCACGATGTGCTGGTGCTCGGCGTAGGCATCGAGAGCCCGGGGGCTGGCCATGCCGAACTGGTAACGGTACATGCGAGCCTTGTCGTAGAGCTCGTCGCACAGCAGGTGGATCAGTTTACGGTTTTTGCTGCCCTGTACCAGTCGAAAGTGGAAATCCAGGTCACCTTCCTTCTGGTAATAGGCCCTGCCCTCCTGCAACTCACTGCTTTGCAACTGCTGTTCGAGCAGCTGCTGCAACTCGGCGATTTCCTCGTCGGTCATGTTCTGGGCCGCCAGACGGCAGGCCATGCCCTCGAGCGCCTCGCGGACGTGGTAGATCTCCAACAGCTCCGAGACGCTCAGGCTGGCCACCCGCGCACTGGAGTTGGCCTTGCGCACCACCAGGTCACCCGCCTCCAGGCGGCTGATGGCTGCGCGGGCCGTACTGCGGCTGACGGAGAACTGGCGCGTCAGGTCCTGTTCGTTGAGGCGCGAACCCGCCTCGACCTCGCCACTGATGATGGCCGCTCGCAAGGTGGAATAGAGTTGGTCAACCGCTGTCGGGGAGCGGGCGTCTGCCGAGGGTCGCATACACACAACGCCTTCAAATGACGGACGATTCTGGCACCGGAAGCCCAAAAATGCAATATCAAGGGCCAGATTGTCCGACAAAAGCACAAGCTGACCGCACTCTGAACCGCGCCGACTTTCGAACATGGGGCCGTAGCCGAGGCCCGGCATTATCGGCATAATGCGGGCCTCTCCATCCCGACCGGCCACTATGCCCCGCAAGTTCTTTCGTCGCTGGCAACCAGACGCCAACAAGGTCTCTCAAATCAAGGGGTTGCGATGGCTCGCGCCCCTGCTCCGGGATCCCTATCTGTTTCACCTCAATCGCCACTCGGTATCGCTGGCGTTCTTTGTCGGTGTCTTCTGCGCATTTTTGCCGATGCCCGGCCAGACCGCACCGGCCGCCCTGCTGGCCCTGTGGCTGCGCGCCAATCTGCCCATTTCGGTGGCGCTGATCTGGATCAGCAACCCGGTCACCATGCCGCCCATGCTCTATGCCTGTTATGAACTGGGACGACGCGTACTCGGCGTCGAGCGGGATCGCTTTCATTTCGAGATGAGTTTTTCCTGGCTGTTCACCGAAGCCAAGGCCATCTGGTGGCCGCTGCTCACCGGCAGCCTGCTCGCCGGCATGGTGCTGGGCTTTCTCGCGTGGCTCGCCATCCGGCTACTGTGGCAGTGGCATGTGGTCCGCAACTGGGAGGCGCGCAAACGCAATCGCCAACGCGCCAGGTCCCTGCCGTAACGTCAGGCCCACCTCGCACGACCGACACCCTGACACCGCCCTGTTACCCGACGGTGACAGGACTTACTCATAACGCAGCTCCTCGGCCGGCAGTACCTTCAAGGCACGCCACGCCGGGTACAGGGTCGCCAGAAAGGTCAGCACCAGCGCCGACACCAGCACCAGGGCGACATCGCCCGGCAATACCCGGGACGGCAGGTAATCGATGGGGTAGACCTGGGTATCGAGCAGCTGCATCCCGAGCAGTGTCTGCAGACCGGCGGCAATATCGCTGATATTGAGCGCGAGGAGCACGCCCAGAACACCGCCAAGCAGGCAGCCCCCGAGGCCAATCAGCGCTCCCTGACACAGGAATATGCGCATCACCGTGCCGCGATCCGCTCCCAGCGTCTTGAGAATGGCGATGGCCGTGCGCTTTTCGGCCACCGACATCACCAGCATGGACACCACATTGAAGGCCGCCACCGCAATAATCAGCACCACCAGAAGACTCACCATCTGACGGGACACCCGGATCGCCTGATACAGGTTGCCGTGGGTGTGAAACCAGTCGGTGAAGCGGTACGCCCGCGGCAACTCGGCCAGCAGATCGTAGCCCAGTGATCGCGCAGCGAACACATCGTTCACTTCCACCCGCAGGCTATGAACCGGGTATGTCCGATCGGACAGCGCCGCCACCGGGGTCATCGCAGCCACCGCCAGTAATTGGTCGATCTCGGTATGGGTGGTGATGATGCCAGCCACCGTGAAGCCACCGAGTCGCGTCGCGCGAAAGCCGCCCGCACCCTCGCCCGGGATCATCACACTCACCCGGTCACCGACACCAACGTCCAGTCGCCGCGCGAGTCCGGCACCCAGCAGGATACCGTCACCCGCCACCAGGGCTGCCGGGTCGTCGAACAGCCCCGGTGCCACATGAGCGGGATACAGATCCTCGTCATCGAACCGATAGCCACTCAACTGGAGCGGTTCTACCCGGCCGCGGTGGATCAGCAGCCCTTCCACCTGAGTCTCCGGGAAGGCTGCTGCCACCCCGGGGTGGGACAGCACCTGCTGCCGATCCCCCTCCCAGCCGGCAATGCCCTCGTCGACGAACAGCCGCACATGGGGCACCACGCCCAGCACGCGCTGCTGCATCTCGCGATCAAAACCGCTCATCACCGCCGTCACGGTAATCATCAGGGCAATCCCCAACACCAGTCCCGTGATGGCCAGCAGCGAAATGAAGGACATGAGCCGGTTGCCGCCACCGGCACTGGACTGGAAAAAGCGCCAGGCAATGCGCCAGGCAAAGCCGCGACCGGCTCCCCGGGGCGCTGACGGGGCAGCGTTGTTACCGGGCCGTTTCATGAATCGGACACCGACCGCAATGCACCGGCTTCGAGACGCAGCACCCGGCCGAGACGCCGGGCAATCTGATGATCGTGGGTGACAATCACGAAACTGATGCCCAGTACTTCGTTGAGCTCCATGATCAACTGCAATACCCGCTCACCGGTGTCCGGATCCAGATTCCCGGTGGGCTCATCCATCAGGACACAGCCCGGATCGGACACCAATGCGCGGGCCACCGCCACACGCTGGCGCTCGCCGCCGGACAACTGTGAAGGCCGGTGCCCGGCGCGGGGCGCAAGCCCCACGCGATCGAGCATGGCGAACGCACGATCGCGCGCCTCGCCCACCGACATGCCGGCAATCAGCAAGGGCATGGCGACATTCTCCAGTGCCGAGAACTCGCCGAGCAGATGATGGAACTGGTAGACAAACCCCAGGTGACGATTGCGCCAGCGGGCCCGCTCGGATTCGTTCATCGCACTGAGGCATTCGCCCGCCACCGCCACCGAACCGGACGTGGGATCATCGAGCCCACCCATCAGATTCAGCAGCGTGCTCTTGCCGGAGCCGGAGGTACCGATGATGGCCAGCCGTTCGCCAGCCGCCACACTGAGATCCAGACCGTCCAGAACGGTCAGCTGCTCGGGGCCCTGCCGGTACACCTTGCCCAACCGCTCACAACGCAAAACCGGGTTGTCCATCTGCTCAACATCCTACTGGTGGTAGCGCAATACTTCCGCCGGGTGAATCTGCCCGGCCCTCCAGGCCGGGTACAGGGTCGCCAGCGCACTCAGGACCAATGCCACCGAGACCACCAGAACCACGTCAGGCCACTGGGGGTCGGAGGGCAACTGGCTGATGAAGTACACGGACGCATCAAAAAGCTCGAAGCCGAACAGGCTTTCAATCCCCGAAACCAGATCGCCGATCAGCCAGGCGACCACCAGGCCAACGACGGCCCCGGCGAGGATACCGGAGACACCGAGGGAAACCCCCTGCACCATGAAAATCGCCATGATCAACCCGGCACTGCAGCCGAGCGTGCGCAGCACCGCGATGTCCTTGCGCTTGTCGGCAACCATCAACACCAGGTTCGCCACGATATTGAACGCCGCCACCAGAATGATGATGGTGAGCAACAGCCCCACCACGACCTTCTCCATTCGCATCGCCTGAAACAGGGTAGCCTGCTCTTCTTCCCAGGTGCGAACCATCCAGCCGGGCGGCAAAGCATCTTTCACCACAGCGGCAGCCACTGCGGGCAGCATCGGGTTGCCCAGTTGCACCTGCAGGCCCTGCAGGTCGGCCTCGACCCGGTACAGACGGGCCGCATCGGCGATGTGAACAAATGCATGGGTAGCATCGACATCGGCTCCGACGCGGAACACGCCGACCACCTCCATGCGACGCTCACGGGGAAACAGCCCCATCGGGGTGACCGAGGCCTGGGGCAGCGTCAGGCGTACATGGTCGCCGGTAATCACACCGAGCCGGCGCGCGGCGATCTCGCCGAGGACGATGCCATAGCGACCGGCCTCGAGCCGTTGCAGGTCACCATGGGTCAGGTGCGCATCCAGATCGAGCATCGGTTGGTCGGGGTCGACCCCCTGGACACGCAAGGCCTGCGACCGCCCGAATGCGGACGCCATGCCATACCCCGCCACATAGGGTGCGACCCGCTCGATCTCGCCGAGCCCGCTCAGCTTTTCGGCCACCCCCGCCCAATCCCGTGCCGTGGCGGGCACCTCGACGGTCAGATGGGGCAGCACACCCAGCAATCGCTGACGGATCTCCCGCTCGAACCCGTTCATGACCGACAACACGATCACCAGCACCGCCACACCGAGCGCCATCGCGATAAAAGTGAACAGGGAAATGAACGAAATGAAGCCGTTCTGACGGCGGCTGCGAATGTAGCGCCATCCGATAAAAAAGGAGAGAGGCCTCATCATGGCGACAGCACGGTTCCCTTCGGCTGGGTCACGGCAGGCGCCGCGACCGCGTTGGACAAGGCTGGTCGCGCTTGCCGCGCACCAGCAACTTCATCTATTGTTGTCATCCGGTGCCCGGTCACGACAATCATGGCAGGGCAGTATAGAACGAACCGAAACGGGAGTGGATCGTGGGGAAGGACACCACAACAAAAAAAAACCCGGCAACCGGAACCGCATGGGCCGCCATGCTGTTTACCGGATTGCTCACCGCCGGCGCGGCGGCTGAGGACGACAGAAGCCGGATGGTGGACGGCGATTTGATCCGTATCCCGGTCGGTCAACAGGCCGGCGCAGAGACCCTCACCAGCCTGCCGAGAACCGGGGAAACACGCAATGCGGTACTCCGTCGACTGGGCGAGCCTCAGGAGCGCCGTTCACCGGTCGGCGACCCACCCATTTCCGCTTGGGAGTACCCGGATCTGGTGGTGTATTTCGAGTACGATCACGTCATTCACGCCGTTCGCAAACACCGGCCGCGTATCGATCCGCAACGGCAGGAACCCTGATATCGGGGTGCGCGATAGGCACCTCACGCTTCCCGACCTAGCGCCTGTCGGAACTCTCGTCGCGAGCGGCATCGTAGGCTAGACCGGACCGAGAGGCCTCGTTGCTGCCCTGAACGGTGTCGCACTTGTCGGGATCACCCCCGCAGAACTCGCACTCGTAATCGGTCTGTCCCAGCGCGGCGCCCACGCCGCCACAGGAGCCCTGGATCGGTTTGCGGCCGAACATCACACCCACCGACATCAGCGCCACGATCGCCAGCAGCACCACGAACACCATCACGATCTGTAACAACATATCTACTCGGCCTCTCTGGAAACAGGCTGCAAATACGGCGTGAACGCCGCGTTATGGCGGGATTCAAAGCCGTCGGGCTCTTTGACCAGCAAGAAGACCGGAATATCCTCGCGATCAGCCACGGCCACCGCCTCCTCCGCGCCCAGCACCATGAAGGCCGTCGCCCAACCGTCAGCCAGTGTCGCATTGGGGGCGATGACGGTTACCGACGCCAGCTTGTGGTCGATCGGATAACCGGTGCGCGGATCGATGGTGTGGGAAAACCGCTGACCGCCCTCCTCGAAATAGTTGCGATAATCGCCCGAGGTGGCCACGCCACGATCGGTAAGCACCATGATGGTCGCCAGGTCGCCGGGCTGGTCCGAGGCCGACTCCACCGCGATGCGCCACTCGGTACCGTGCGGATTGAGGCCGCCGACCATGAGATCACCGCCAATATCCACCATGTAATTGTCGACTCCGTGCCCCTCGACCAGGCGGGCCAACAGATCGACGCCATACCCCTTGGCGATTCCCGACAGATCAATGGTGAAGTCTTTTTGCCGGGTGGCCGTACGGGGGCTTTCAGTCAGGGTGAGCGCATCAAAACCGAGCTGCTCCCTGGCCGCGGCGATGTCCGTCGCGTCGGGTGCCCGATCAACCCGCTGTTCCGGCCCGAAGCCCCACAGGTTGACCAGCGGCATCACCGACGGGTCGAACGCGCCGCTGGACGCATGATGGATCTCCAGGCTCATGGCCAGAACATCGTACAGCTCGGACGATACCGGGAAGGGCTCACCCACCGGATGACGATTGAGCCGGTTCAGCTCGGAGTCGTCGATGTAGGTGGAAAAGACTTCGTTGATCTCGACCAGACGCTCAGCCACCTCGGCCTGAATCTGCTGGGCCTTGCGGGTATCCACTCCGACCAGGGTAACGCTGTAAAAGGTCCCCATGGTGGAACCGGCAAACCGATGCTTGTCCTCGACCGAATCACACCCGACCAGAAAAACCAGCAACACCAATAAAAACGAGGCCGCAAGCGGCCTCGTCGTACCA
>JBJHAZ010000057.1:6825-9876 GCA_050485225.1 Gammaproteobacteria bacterium | reverse complement strand
TCCCGGTAGATGGGGCTGTTCCAGAACTCCTCCCGCGCCATATCGCGGTCCACATCGTCATCCATCAAGGTGCGCCATTCGTCACCGAGCTGTCCGATGCCGATCTTCGGACTGTAGAGCAGGGGTACATCGAGCATCGAGTTGATGCCTTCGATGCCATCCACCTCAAGCAGTCGCTCGCGAATATCCTCCAGCAGCGCCAGCGACTCGTCGGAAAACAGGTCCGTGTCGTGGGGGCTGTAGGTGACCACCAGAAAGCCGCCGGTGCCATAGCGCTGGTTGATCTCCCGGAAATAGTCGAGGTCGCGATCGTGCTCCAGGGTCAGGGCATCCGCCGAGGCGTCCAGCTTGAAGTTGGGCAGCCCCGCAGCCAGCCCGACCGTGATCGCCAGCAGCACCAGCAGCACGGTCTTGGGATAGTCGAGCACCAGCGTCTGGTAGAGGTCTATCAGCTTTCTTGTCACGGGTAGTCCTTGAGAGCGATATCGGCAGGGGGCAATCGTGATGAGCCCCGGTCAGGCGAGCCCGTCCAGTCGGCGGGCAAAAGTGCGCACATCATCCAGCAGCAGGTCGGGCGCTTCAAGCGCCGCGAAGTGACCGCCTCTCGGCATGGCATTCCACTGCACCAGATTGTAACCGCGTTCGACGAAGCTGCGTGGCGGTGGAGCGAACACCGGCTCGGGGAAAGCCGCCACCGCAGTGGGAGTCTCACAGCGGCTGCCTTCGGGAAAGGCGCCGGAGCGCTCCTGCGCAAAAAAGGCGTAGTAGATCCAGGCCGCGGAGGCAAAACTGCCGGTGGCCACATAGAACATGATGTTGGTGATGAGGTCGTCGAGGCTGTAACGCGCCAGCAGATCGGGCGCGCCGCTGGCATCGCGGGGCAGGTCCGACCAGGCGGCAAACTTCTCCACGATCCAGGCGGCCACGCCCACCGGACTGTCCTGCATGGCAAAGGCCAGTGTCTGGGGGCGGGAGCCCTGCTGGTGGCTGTAGCCCTCCTCGGCAAAGCGGTGACGCCGCATGCGGTTCGCCCAGGCCTGCTCCTCGTCGCCCTGCAGGCCACCGGCTGCACGGGTCAGCACCATATTGAGGTGAACCCCCCGGCAGTGATCCGGGTAGTCGTGCCCCAGCCACGCGGAGACCGCCGACCCCCAGTCACCCCCCTGGGCGATATAGCGGTCGTAACCCAGCACCTCGGTCATCAGGCGGTGGAACAGACCGGCCACGGCACGCGGCCCCATGGGCTCGGCGGGCGGGCCGGAAAACCCGAACCCGGGCAGGCAGGGTACGATCACGTCAAAGCTGTCGGCGGGATCGCCACCGTGGCGTTCGGGGTGGGTCAGCGGCTCGATCAGGTGCAGGAACTCGAAGGCCGAACCCGGCCAGCCATGACTCAGCAGCAGGGCGCGGCCCGGCCGGGAGCCGCGCACATGGTAGAAGCGCAGCCGGGTGCCCGCCACCTCGGCGGTAAACTGGGGCCACGCATTGAGACGCGCTTCCCAGGCGCGCCAGTCGTACGTGTGGAGCCAGTGATCCGCCAATCGACGCAGGAACGTGAGGTCGGTCCCGCAGCGCCAACCCCCGGCATCGGGCATGGCCTGCCAAGGATAAGTCTCGACACGGTGGCGTATGGACGCCAGCGTGGTGTCGTCGACATGAATGCGGTAGGGGCGTAGCTCGCTCATGGGGTCAGGGCCTGAGGTTGGGTGATGCCGGATCGGAACTGGAGCTGCTGCACCGACCCATCGCTGTGGCAAGATACCGGTTAAGCGAAGGGCGCTGCAAGGCAACGGCCTTAGCCGCGGTTCCGTCGAAGACGGTTGCGCCGGCGATACCACCGGATGCCCTGCCAGCCGGCGACCCTGCCCACAGCACCGCCACGGAAGCCGTCGCAATCCCATCCCGAAAAACCACAAAGGAAGTCGCACCATGAGCATTGCCGGGATCATCGCCTTCATCGGGGGTATCGGGCTGTTCCTGCTCGGCATGCGCCTGATGACGGACGGTCTGAAGATTGCCGCCGGCGATACTCTGCGCGCGGTGCTCACTGCGGCCACCCGCAGCCGCCTGCGGGGCCTGGCATCGGGGGTACTGATCACCGCCATGGTGCAGTCCTCCAGCGCCGTGATCTTCGCCACCGTGGGCTTTGTCAACGCCGGCCTGCTTTCCCTGTCCCAGGCCATCGGCATCATCTTCGGGGCCAACCTCGGCACCACACTGACCTCGTGGATCGTCGCCCTGATCGGTTTCAACGTGGACCTGCAGGCGCTGGCCATGCCCGCCATCGGTGTCGGCATGGCGCTTTGGGTGGCGTTCGGCGCTCGCCCCAAGGGCGCACTCGGCCAGGCACTGGTGGGCTTCGGTATCTTCTTTCTCGGTATCGACGTGCTGCGCGACAGCTTCGCCGGGCTCGGCGATGCCATCGCGCTGGAAAGCTGGGCCGGACAGGGCATCGCCAGCCTGCTGCTGTTCATGGTCATCGGCATCCTGATGACCGTGCTGATGCAGTCTTCCAGCGCTGCCCTCGCCGTCACGCTCACTGCCGCCGCGGGCGGCCTGATTCCCCTCACCGCGGCCGCCGCCATGGTAATCGGCGCCAATGTGGGCACCACCTCCACCGCCGCCTTTGCCGTGATCGGTGCCACCGCGCCCGCCAAGCGTGCCGCCAGTGCCCACGTCACCTTCAACGTCATCACCGGCCTCGTCGCCTTTGCGCTGTTGCCGGTGTTGCTGTGGCTGGTGCAGGGGATTGCCGGACTGCTGGGGTTTCCCGGCCAGGTGGCCGTCCTGCTGGCCATCTTCCACACCATGACCAAGCTGCTGGGGATCGCCATTACCTGGCCGATCACCGGCTGGATGGTGCGGTTTCTTGAGCAGCGGTTTCGCTCCACCGAGGAGGATCAGAGTCGGCCCCACTTCCTCGACACCAACATTGTGACCACCCCCAGCCTGGCCATGGACGCGTTGATTCTGGAGTTGAACCGCATGAGCGGCATCGCCCGTGAGCTCGGCCGCGAAGCCATCAGCTCCGAGGATGGCAACCAGGAACGC
>JBJHAZ010000057.1:0-6815 GCA_050485225.1 Gammaproteobacteria bacterium | reverse complement strand
GAGTTCACCAGCGGAATGGCCCGTTACGCCGGCGAGTCGGATGTGTCCAACCTGCTGCCCGACGCCTTGCGGGTCGGCCATTACCTGGCGGAAGTGGCCGAATGCGCCGCCGATATCACTCGGCTGCATACCCAGGTGGCGCTGACCGACCCGGCGCTGGCGGAAGCCCGTAACCGGCTGTTCGCCAATGCCGCAGAGCTGCTGTCACACACCCGGATCGACCAGGAAACCTGGAACGCCGAACAGCTGCACCAGTGGCGCGAGGATTTCGAGCGGGATTACCAGTCGCTGAAAATGCAGCTGCTGCGCGCCGGCACCTCGGGTGCGCTACGCCCGAGGCCCATGGCAACGCTGCTGGAGCAACTCAGCGCCCTGCACCGGCTGGCCGATCAGTCCACCAAAAGCGCGCTGTACCTGGAGCGGGTGATCAGCCAGCACCAGGGCCCCGCCCCGGCCACTGAACCGGAACCCGTCGATGAAGTGCCCCGCCCGACCGATGGCACGCAAACGATCGAGCCACCGGACCAGACGGCTGACAGACAAGGCTGATCCGGGGAGCAAGTGGCACCGACCACACGCCAGCCTTGACTACTTGCCTCCAATCAGCCGGGCGGGCCTATCAGTGAACAACCTTATAGGTTTACACACCTAGCGATTGCGCTCCTCAGGACTGGGCCACAAGGGTGCCAGAAGATGCCGAGTCAGATGAAGGTTAAAAGTAAAGGATTCGGCGGGGGGCATCGCGCTCTGAAAGTTGTAGGCGATCAACGGAACCTCCATTTCGTGGACCGAGCCATGGGTCCGATAGTGATCCGGAAGTGCTTCCATATCTACTCCCGCCAACTCACCAAAAACCGTGTCCTTGTCCCCCAGCACCACAAGGTCCCCGATGCGCTCAGGCATCAAGTTGAAGCGTTCTGCAGCCTCCTCCCTTGTCAGCACCTCTTCGATCCCCTCCAAGGTCGACATCAACCGGGCTACCTCGTCTGCGTCCTGGGGGCTATTCAACCATATCCAGGCCGTGCCGCCGAAGGTGCGGTGATGTTTGATATAGCGGTCACGCTCGGCGGACAGAGCGAAGCGTAGCGGCTGCTGTCTGCGTTCGCAGGCTTTGGCCAGGTCCCAGCAGCGTTTCTTGTAGTTCATGCCGTGATCCGCAGTCAGAAGCAGGGCGGCGTCGGGCGCCACCTCCACGACCCGCCCCAACAGCTCGTCCAGCCGCTGCTGGTGTTCACGTGACTCTTCAGCCTGGGGTGGCCACATGTGCATGGGGTAGTCGGTGGTATGGACATACAAAAAACCGATGTCGGGACGGTGGCACAACAGGTCGATGGCCACCTCCCACAACCAGTAATTGATCTCTCGACTATAGATATCCGGTGCCGAGCCGTACCGCTCAACATATTCGGGCGGGGGCTCTTCCGCCGCGATGGCGATCTCAGCTTCGGCGCCAAGCAGTCGTACAGTCTTTTTTTTACTGGTCAACAACGCGCTTTTCACGCCGCGATGTCGCGCGCGCTGAATCATGGTAGGCGCCAGGAGGGCGTCGCCGCTTTCCATATATTCCGCCTGATTCCGCGTTTCATCAAAGTAAGAATTGCCTGTGATGCCATGCTCATTTGGAAAGGCGCCGCAACAAATGGACGCATTGTTGGCATTGGTCACCGTAGGCATCACCGCGCTCACCGTCTGATAGAGCCCGTCTCCGGCCATCGACTTGAGGCGAGGCATGTCCGCCGCCTCGAAATAATCGGTACCCAGCCCGTCAATCATGGCTACGACGATGCGTTGGTATTGGGTCATGCTGTTGTTCTCCTAGAGTTAAATAAAGTTTGAATAAAAACGAGCTCAGCCGATATGTCCCTGCAGGAAATCTCTACCCATTTGGGTGGCGGGCTTATCAAACACGCAAGCGGCCGCGCCCTGTTCGAGAACGCGTCCCCCCATCATCAGGACGACTTCGTCGGCAACACGGTGACTCTGCGCAACGTTGTGAGTAACGATGACAATGGTGTAGTGGTTCTTGAGCATCCTGATCAGCTGCTCGATACGCTCCGTGGATGCGGGGTCAAGGGACGAACAGGGTTCATCCATCAGGATCACACTCGGCTGATTGGCGAGCGTCCTGGCCAAGCACAGGCGCTGCTGCTGACCACCCGACAGGCGGTGCGCCGCACTCCCGAGGCGATCCTTGACTTCGTCCCACAGACCCGCCTGACTCAGATAGCGCTCGACCATCTCCCTTCTCTGCCGGCGATTCACGCGCTGATGAAAACGCACCCCGAAGAGTACGTTTTCCTCAACGGACATGGGGAAGGGTTGGGGGCGCTGCTGAATGATGCCTAACTCCTTGCGAACAGCTCGACTGTCGACACCTCGGCCATAGAGGTTCTGTCCGTTCAGGTACACGGAGCCCGCTGTCAGGCTAATCCCTGGCGTCAGTTCCAGGCTGCGATTAAGCGCCTTCAAGAACGTCGACTTGCCACAGCCGGACGGCCCCATAAGCGCCGTGACCCGGCGCTTATGTATGGCCACATTGATATTGTGCAGCACCGCCTCGCCGCCGTAAGCGACACAGAGGTTGTCGGTGTACAACAGCGGCAGTACCGGATCCTCCCCGGGAGCGCTGCCCGGATCAATGGGAACGACCGGACAGGCAGTGGACAGACGGGCGTAAGAAATCATCACAGTACTCGCTTTCGAAGTCGGTAGCGCAAAAGCAGCGCACAGGTGTTGGCAAACAGTAGGCAGGCAATCAGTACGAATGCCGTGCCGTAGGCGTGTTCGAAGGAAACAGCCTCGCTGACTAGGTTGTACAGATGGGTCGGCAGCGTCATCACCGGGCTGTGGAGGGAAGGCTGGCTACGGGTCTGCACCACGCTAGCGGTAAACATGATCGGCGCCGCAGAACCCACCGCGTGGCCCCCGGCCAGAACAGTGGCGGCGATAATGCCCGGCCACGCTTTCGGCAGGAGAGTCCGTCGAATGACGTAGGCTTTTGACACACCCAGGGAAAGAGCCGACTCCCGTAGCGAGTGTTCCACGGCGCTCAACGCAGAATAGCTGCCTACCAGAATGACCGGATACATCATCATGGCCAGGGTCAGCCCGCCCGACAGCACCGAAATACCGAAGCCGAACTGCACCACCAGGAAAGCGTATCCGAAGACCCCGAACAAGATAGCGGGAATGGCCGCCAGGCACTCGGCCAAAAACCGCATCGCGGCGACAAAACGCGGTTTGGCAGCGTATTCGGACAGGTAAATGGCTGACCCCAGTGCGGCAGGAAAAGCCACCAGCAAACCCAGCCCGGTCACCGCGGCGGAGCCCTGGATGGCGGGCAGAATACCGCCCGCAACCCCCAGGGGATAACCGCGGGGCCCCTCGCTCAGAAACTCCCAGGTAAGAACATTGAAACCGTGGAAAAGCAAATAGCCGATAATCGACAGCGGCAGGGCGACACCTATAAGACCGGCGCACCAGGTCAAGCCGAAGAACAACCGATCAGCATACACACCCCTCCGGTTGCGGAGTCTCGGTATCGACTCACCCCTGTACATGCCGCAACCATTTGCGCTTTATCATAAGGATCACGGCGTTGATCGACAGGATCAGTACCACCAACAAGGTCGAGGCCGCAAAGAGTGCCTGAAACTTTTCCGTGCCAATTGCGGCCTCACCCAACTCGGTACTGATGAGCCCAGTCAATGTCTGGCCTCGATCCAGCAATCCACCGGGCACCGCCAGCGAATTTCCGGCCAGCATCAGGGCCGCGAGTGTCTCTCCGATACCTCGGGCGAATGCCAGTACGACGCCCGCAAAAATTCCCGGCATCGCTCGCGGTAGAACAATCCGTCTAATCACGTAAAAACGCGTTACCCCGAGACTCATGCCACTTTCGCGCAGATGTGCGGGCACCGCCTGCAGCGCTTCGGCAGCGGTGCTGACGATGAAGGGCATCACCATCACCGCGACAATCAGCCCGGCGGCGAGGATACTGACACCCGTGGTCATATCGAAAATGTGCTCGAACCAGACCACCACGGTGACGTAGCCAAAAAATCCGTAGACTACCGAAGGGATCCCGGCGAGCACTTCGATGCAGGGCTGCAAGATCGTACGCATGAGTGGAGGAGCAATTTCAGCGATGAACAACGCAATGACCAAACCGATCGGCACAGCAACCAGCAGGGCTATTCCCGTAACGTAAAGGGTCGACAACCAGGCATGGAGAATCCCCAGCCGGGGCGGATTTGCCAGCGGCACCCAACGTTCGATAAACAGGAATTCCGCCAGGGAGGTCAACCCGAAAATGCCGCTTCCCTGGTAGAACAGATAGGCGACGATCAGGAACAGCAGACCAAGCCCGACCAGCAGAAGCAACAAAGTCAGCAACGCAACCGCAGGATCGATGGTCAGCCCGCCCCTTCGCCAGGGCTGGGCTGCAACGAGTTGATCACTCATCGTCCGACTCCGGCATTACTGACCGGACGAGACAGGAATATAGCCGAGGTCGGCGACAATCCCCTGCCCCTCGGGACTCACCATATAACGCATGAAGGCGTCCAGGTACGCGTTGTCACCGTCGCGGTATACGATCAGCATCGGCCTAGACAGGCCGTACACGCCCTCCGCCAGATTGGCATCCGTGGGTGCGACGCCCTCTACGGCAAAGGCTTTAAGATCGGCATTGGCATTGATCAGTCCAACGGAAATGTAGGCGAAGCTATATGGATTGCCCTGGAGGGTGCGCAACAACGCCCCCTGTGAACTCATCTGCAACGCCTTGTCGGACACCGGCGTCTCGCCCAGTATCTGCTCCTGGACCATGACTGCGGAACCGGCACTAGAATCCCTCACCAACAGCACCACTTCGCGGTCTGGCAGCTCAGGATCGAAGTCCCGGTAGGAGCGGATCGCGCCAGAAAAAAGTGATTGCAACTCGTCCATTCCGAGACTCTCGCGAATACCGTGCAGCGGATTGTCCTGCCGGGCGGCGATGGCCACAGCATCGACGCCCACCCGCACCGCCTGGTGCGCCCCCAGGGCCTCAATCTCCTGCGGGCGCAAATCCCGCGATACCATACCCGCATCGGCAATGTTATCGAGGACCGAGCGGACACCCTGTCCCGAGCCTCCGCCCGTGGTTTCTATCACGATCGGGCGACTCGGCAGTGCCGGATCAAAGCGGTCCCAAGTCTGATACTGGTTGGTAAATGTCTCTATGGCATTGCTGACTATCGGAATAAGGGTGGTGGAACCGGACAGAAGCAGTTTGCCGTCCTCCGCCTGAACCGATGACACCACGGAAAGAGCAGCGAGACTGGCAACGAGCAGGGCGCGCATGAGTGTTCTCCTTGGTTTGAACATTTGTACCAAGAAAAACACATTTGTATTTCAGAACAATTACAGCCCTAGCCTGCCCGATGAATTACTGTTCAACCCTTGGCCAGTAAAGCACCGGCGGTAGCTTCATCGGTGACCAGGACATTGCCGAGGCCCAGCGTGAGACAGGCGAACAGAATATCCACCTTGTCGGCGCCGCCAGAGGCCAGAATGATGCGCGGAATGGCCAGGAGTCCACCCAGTGGCGGCACGATCATGCGCTGGGTCACCGGGTGCTCGATTGGTCGCCCGCAGGCGTCAAGATAGATCCCGCAGGAATCCCCCACGGCGCCAGCCGCGAGCAGGGATTCACGCAACTCGCTGTCGATTACTTGGTACACAAGGTTCTTGGAATGGGGCCCCAGGTCGGTGGCGCTGATCAGGGCGATGTCGGCGGCGGCGGCCCGATCCAGCACAGCCTTCACCGAGGGTTCGGCGAGAATCCTCGCTCGAGTGGCGGTCGAGCTGACGAACATGGGCGCCGTGACGTAATAACTCTTGGCATCGAGGATGCGAGCGCAACGAGCGGTGGTGTCGTAGGGATTCAATCGATGCCCCGCAGGCAGGCCACCATAGAGTGAGACCACCGTATGGTTCCTGTCGCGGCGTGGCGTCAGCGCCGGCAGAGCCGCATCGACAGTTCGCCCCCAGCCCAGCGCCAGGCTCGCTCCCGGAACCAGCACACTGTCCAGGTAGCTGCCCGCAGCTTGGCCGATAAGGTTCAAAGTGGTATCTCCGTCACCGGCTGTGGGAATGACCCGCGCTTCTCTGAGCGAAAATCGCTCGCACAGAGCGTGTTCCGCCTCCACGCAATGCCGAAAACGGTAATTGACCGTGATCCGTACAATGCCCTGATTCCGCGCATCGTTGAGCAATCGGATAATACGCGCCCTGGTCAGACCCAGATGGCCGGCGATGGCGTCTTGAGTCATGCCCTCCTGGTAGTACATCCACGCAATGGAGGCCATGAGTTGTTCCTGATCCGTGTAACCTGATGCCATTCCAAACAACCTTGATATTCGACAAACCACCGTGCCCTCGCGGAGGGGGACAAATCAACTACAGTGCCCTGTGGGAGGCGGCCTGACTATTACACCGCTACTAGACAGCTACCCCCCAGGCTATCAGCCGGGCCAAATCCAAAGAACTACACCGATGACCGCACAGGCACCGATCACCTCCATCACACCGCGTTTGTAGCGCAACAACGCCACCGCAGCGCCCAGACTGATCAGCGCCGACGGCCAGTCGAACCGGCCATCAAAACCCTCCGGCCACAGCACGTGGTAGCCGAAGAACAGCGCCAGATTCAGGATTACGCCCACCACCGCCGCCGTGATGCCGGTCAGCGGCGCGGTGAACCTGAGGTTGCCGTGGGTCGACTCCACCAGCGGGCCACCGACAAGAATGAACATGAACGAGGGCAGGAA
>JBJHAZ010000056.1:0-9881 GCA_050485225.1 Gammaproteobacteria bacterium | reverse complement strand
CCCTGAGTCGCGGATCGGCCTCGGGCACCTGCGCGACCCGGGTCAGGTCTGCCAGCGCACGGTGCAGCAGCTCTCGGTTGGCGTGCAGGTGAAACCGTTGTTCTTCCGGCATCGGCTCGCCCGAGGCGGCATAGGCGGCCAGGCTGCCGCGCAACTGGCCGCTCATCTCGCTGGCCATCCAGAGCGCGTTCTGCAGGGACACATTGAGCCAGGCGTACCGCGACGGGATGTCCACCGAGGACAGCAGCAGGCCGCGCTGGTCCGCCAGGATCGCGATGACGGCGGTGGCCTCCTGAAACCACTGCTGGGCGGCGCGGGTGGACTCCGGGCCGTCCTGCCGGAGCGCCGTATCGAGCACAGCGCGGGACTGTGTCAATCGCTGCCGCGCCTCGCGCAGTCGGGTGGTGTCGACGCGCTGCCCACTGGCGCCGGAAGCGACCGCTCGGGTCTGGTTCAATGCCGTATCGGCCGCCAGCCAGGCGCGATCCACCTCCGCCCTCAGGGTCGACACGTCGGCCGCTCCCGCCAGGCGGTCCGGGCTGCTGGCCAGCGCTGCACTGAAGCCGCGCTCGCGGGCCAACAGCGTTGCGGTGTCGAACAGATAGGCCGCCGAGGCCTGCACCTCATTGAGTTGCCGTGCCGACTGATGGGCAGTGTGGCTCTGCCAGACGAGCAGAGTGCCCAGCGCCAACCCCAACAGGGCTGCACAGGCCACCGAAATGGACACGAGATTCCTGGCGATGAAGCGTTGCAAGCGAAGCTCCCTGATCAACGATCTCCCTGGTCAGCGATCCGGACGACAACACACTGCGCCGGGCCGATCGCTGCACCGAATTGTTATGGATGAACTCCCCGATACCCGCCTGCACGGTGTATGAGCTGCCAAGTGCACACGGTGCGGACTGCAACGATCAGGGCTTCGGGAGGCGCCCCGACTGACGGAGCACGGGTGGCCCCGCTGGGGCTGCAACGTTGCAACCGCGCGATCCGCACATCGGAAACAGCCGGGCCGGCAAGAATTGGCTCGATTCTAGCAAGTGAACAGCGGTAAACATTACCGGTCATGATGCTAACTGAACCGTTCATCCGATAGTGCTCGTCGGCACGGCGGCATGGAGGCCCGCGCCAACAGCCACCCGGTACTGCTAGAATCGAGAGGACGCCGGCCGATCCGGCCATCATCCATCCACCCCCAGCGGTCGATACCTCTACCCATGACTGAACACGACAGCCTGCCACGCTTTTCCGACATCGACATCCCCACCCTGCCCGAGCGCCTCGACGCGCTGCTCGACGATTGCCGCGCCCGGGTGGGACAACTGGTACTGCAGCGCGACTTCGACTGGGACAACCTCATGGTGCCGCTGGAGGAGATCGACGACCGCCTCGGCAAGTTCTGGTCCCCGGTCAGCCACCTCAATGGCGTGATGAACAGCGACGAGCTGCGCAAGGCCTATGAGGCCTGCATCCCCCGCCTGACCGCCTACTACAGTGAGATGGGCCAGAACCGCGAGCTGTACGAGGCGGTACAGACCCTGGCCGACAGCAGCGGGTTCGAGCAGCTCGAACCCGCCCGGCAACAGGCGATCCGCCACATGCTGAGGGACTTTCGCCTGTCCGGCGTGGCCCTGGAAGAGCCCGAACGGCAGCGCTACACGGCCATCCAGCAGCGCCTGAGCGAGCTGTCCACCCAATTTTCCAATCAGGTGCTGGACGCCACCGACGGCTGGGAGAAATACCTCGACGACGCCTCGGCGCTGGCCGGAGTGCCGGAAACCGCACTGCAGAACTTCCGCCAGCAGGCCGAGGCCAAGGGCCGGGACGGTTACCGCCTGAGCCTCGACCTGCCCTCCTACCTGCCCATCATGCAGTACGCCGACGACCGCGCGCTGCGCCGCGAGCTGTACGAGGCCAACGCCACCCGCGCCTCGGAGGTGGGCCCCAACGCCGGGCGCTGGGACAACGGCCCACTGATGGAGGAAATACTGCGGCTGCGCGAGGAGCTGGCCCGTCTGCTCGGCTTCGGCAACTACGCCGAGCTGTCACTGGAGCCCAAGATGGCCGAGTCGCCGCAACAGGTGCTCGACTTCCTCGAGGATCTGGCCCGCGCCGCCAAACCCCAGGCCGAGGTGGAACTGGCCGAGCTGCAGGCCTTCGCCGCCGAGCAGGGTTGTCCCGCCCTCGAACCCTGGGATGTGCCCTATTACAGCGAGAAACTGCGCGAACAGAGCTACGCCATCTCCCAGGAGCAGCTGCGGCCCTATTTTCCCGTGGACCGGGTCATGGAGGGCCTGTTCGCTTTGGCCGAGCGCCTTTTCGGGCTGCGTTTCCAGCTCCGCGATCAGGTTGACCTGTGGCACCCCGACGCGCGCTGCTACCGCGTCCTGCGCGACGGCCAGCCCATCGCCAGTTTCTACATCGACCTGTATGCCCGCGAAAAGAAGCGCGGCGGTGCCTGGATGGCCGATTACTGTGGCCGGCGTCGCGTCGGCAGCGACGTGCAGCAACCGGTGGCCTTTCTGGTGTGCAACTTCACGCCACCCACCCGCGAACGCCCCGCGCTGCTCACCCACAACGAGGTGACCACCCTGTTCCACGAGTTCGGCCACGGCCTGCATCACATGCTCACCGAGGTGGACGTGCTGCAGGTATCGGGCATTCACGGGGTCGCCTGGGACGCGGTGGAGCTGCCGAGCCAGTTCCTGGAAAACTGGTGCTGGGAGCGCGAGGCCATTCCCCTGCTCTCCGGTCACTACCAGACCGGCGAACCCCTGCCCGAGGCGCTGCTGGATCGCATGCTGGCGGCGAAGAACTTCCAGGCCGGCATGATGATGGTGCGCCAGCTCGAGTTCTCGCTGTTCGACCTCAAGCTGCACATGTTGCCGATGCCGGTGGACACCGCCCGCATCCAGCAGTTGCTCGACGAGGTGCGCGACCGGGTGGCGGTGATCAAACCGCCGGCCTTCCATCGCTTCCAGAACAGCTTTTCGCACATTTTCGCCGGCGGCTATGCGGCGGGCTATTACAGCTACAAGTGGGCGGAAGTGCTGTCGGCGGACGCCTTCTCGCTGTTCGAGGAAGAGGGCGTGATGAACGAGCAGACCGGGAGGCGTTTCCGAGACCGGATTCTTGCCCGGGGCGGTTCCGAGGACGCCATGACCCTGTTCGTCAGCTTCCGTGGCCGCGAGCCCTCCAAGGAGGCGCTGCTGCGCCACAGCGGTATCAAGGCGGCCTGACCGCGGCTCAGGGCGGCGCGCGGGTTGGCCTGAGCTGCGCGGTTCGGTCGGGCCGCGTTCGGTTGGGCTGCGGTCGGCCACGCCGCGTTCGCCGCAGCCGGGCCAACAACAGTAGCCCGGCGAGCCCGGCGTACAGGGCCGGGTCCACCCAGCCGCTTTTCTGGGCCCACCAGAAGTGCAGGCAGGCCAGCAGCACCGCCGGATAAATCGCGCGGTGCAGGGGTCGCCAGCGCCGGCCGAGACGCCGCACCAGCGGCGGCAGCGAGGTCACGGCCAGCACGGCCAGGATCAGCCACACCGCAAACCCCACCAACAAGTACGTGCGCACCACGATCTCGGCGCCGATCAGGCGCCAGTCCAGGGCGAGGTCAAGAACCACCCAGGCGGCCAGATGCAGGCTCGCCCAGACAAAGCACCACAGGCCCAGCGGCCGCCGCAACCGCAACCACAGCGGATTGCCCCGCCAGCGCGCCATCGGCGATACCACCAGTGTGAGCAGCAACAGGCGCAGCGCGCCGATGCCCAGATAGTGAATCAGCCCCTCCACCGGGTCGCCGCCCAGATGGCCGCGGGGCACGGCATGGAACAGCCACAGCAGCGGCGCCAGCGCACCCAGGTGCACCAGTACCTGCAGAAGCCTTGTCATCAGTCGCCGGCGACGCTCGCCAGCGTGTCGCTTGCCTGTGTCTCGTGCAGCGCGGGACATCCCGGAACCGGGCATTTCAGAAGTGCCGCCGCAGATCCATGCCGCGATACAGCGACGCCACCTCCTCGCCGTAGCCGTTGAACATCAGGGTCGGCTGCCGCCGCGCGCCCAGCAGGCTGCCACCGGCAATCACCCGTTCACTGGTCTGGGACCAGCGCGGATGGTCCACCTCGGGGTTCACATTGGCGTAGAAGCCGTATTCCTGCGGTGCGCTCAGGTTCCAGGTGGTGGGCGGCATCTGCTCCACCAGCCGGATACGGACGATGGACTTGATGCCCTTGAAGCCGTACTTCCACGGCACCACCAGCCGCACCGGCGCGCCGTTCTGGTTGGGCAGCGTCTCGCCGTACAGTCCCACCGCCAATATCGTCAACGGGTGCATGGCTTCGTCGAGGCGCAGGCCTTCCACGTAGGGGTAATCGATGCCGCCGCCGAGGCGACGGTTGCGCTGGCCGGGCATCTGCTCGGGATCGTACAGGGTCTCGAAGGCCACGTAGCGGGCGCGACTGGTGGGCTCGAAGGATTGCAGGAACTTGCCCAGCTCCAGCCCCACCCAGGGAATCACCATCGACCAGCCCTCCACGCAGCGCATGCGGTAGATGCGCTCCTCGAGCGCCGCGCCCTCGAGCCACGCCCACACATCCACGGTGGCCGGCCGGTCCACCTCGCCCTCCACCCGCAGCGTCCAGGGCTCGATGCGCAACCCCTGACTGTTGCGCGCCGGGTCGGCCTTGTCGGTGCCGAACTCGTAGAAATTGTTGTAGGTGGTCACCTGATCCAGCGGGGTGAGCGACAGCTCCGGCGCGGGGTCGTGGGGCCGATAGGTCAGCGGCCGGCGCGGCGCGGCCTCCGCCGCTGGCTCGCCACCACCGAACAGACCGCTGAACAGCCCGGCACGGGCGGGCGCCGCCGCCAGGCCCGCGCCCAGCCCGAGCCCCATACCCAGCCCGGCGAGCACCTGGCGGCGCTGGTGATAGATGGATTCCGGCGTCACCGCGCTTTCGGGCAGCTGCCAGGACTTGCGTGTACGTAGGAGCATGGGAACCTCGCGCAACGGATGATTCTCTGACAACGGGCGCCGAGGTCGGTTTCGGCAAATCGGACCGGGCGTATTACACTGGCGACCCACCTGGACTGTATCACCCCGGAGCCCCGCCGACCCCATGCGAGTCTTTGTATTGCGCGCCCGCGCCGCGCCCACCGACAGCCGCCTGCTGCTGGCCGGTGTCGGCGGCGATGCCCACAGCGAGATTCTCGCCCACGCGCTGATGAACGCCATCTTCGTGGCCCAATCCCACCGCGAGGACGTGGAGGTCTACCTGGTGCTGGAAAGCACCCGCGACTACTCCCGCACCCTGCACTTCCGGCCTGCCGCAATGGGGCATATCGGCGGCTTTCACGAGGCCGCCCTGTTGCAGCGCGTGGCGAAGGCGCTCGAAGTCTCACAGGGCATGGGCAAGGAGGAACAGCGCCCGGTGGAACCGGGCGTCACGGTAGAGACGATCAGCTTCGAGCGGCTGGTGCAGCGGCTGGCCGTCGACTACCCGCTGTTCGTGATGGACCCCAGAGGCACGCCCATCCGCGAACAGGACTTTGGCGACCGCGCCTGCTTCCTGCTCACCGACCACATCCCCATGCCGAAAAAGAGCTTCAACACCCTCAGGCGACTCGGCGCCGAAAAGATCAGCCTCGGCCCCACCATGCTGTTCGCCTCCCAGTGCATCACCCTGATCCACAACGAGCTGGACTGGCGCCTCTGACGCAGGGACCGGAGAGACAGTCGTCGAGCGGCAGCGGGTGATCCTCATCAACCCGGACGCCGGTTCGCGGCGCGCCGGCTTACCCGACCGGGCGCCTGCGACTACACTGAATCGCGATCGCTCCGCATCGCCACAGGAGTCGCACCAGCGCCGATGAATGCTCGTTCGCCCCGGGAAACCGTCTTCTCCACCCGCCAGCTCACCAAGGTGTACCGCATGGGCGACGCGGAAATCCATGCCCTGCGCGGTGTGGACCTGGACCTTTATGCCGGCGAGTTCACCGTGATGCTCGGCGCCTCCGGGTCGGGCAAGTCGACGCTGCTCAACATCCTCGGCGGGCTGGATACCGCCAGCGGCGGCGAAGTGCGCTACGGCGACCGGGACCTGGTGCACGCCGATGAGCGGGCCCTGACCGAGTACCGCCGCCACCACGTGGGGTTCGTGTTCCAGTTCTACAACCTGATCTCGAGCCTGACCGCGCGGGAGAACGTGGCCATCGTCACCGAGATCAGCCGCGATCCCATGACGCCGGAGCAGGCTCTCGAGCTGGTCGGTCTGGGCGAGCGACTCGATCATTTTCCGTCCCAGCTGTCCGGCGGGGAACAGCAGCGGGTGGCCATCGCCCGCGCCATCGCCAAGCGTCCGCAGGTGCTGCTGTGCGACGAGCCCACCGGCGCGCTCGACTCGAAGACCGGCATCCGCGTTCTCGAGGCCCTGTCCACCGTGAACCGAGAACTCGGTACCACCACCGCAGTGATCACTCACAACGCGGTGATCGGCGACATGGCCGACCGGGTCATCCACCTCAGCGACGGCCAGGTTGCGGAAGTGATCGAAAACCCGCAACGGCGCCTGCCCGCCGAGCTGAACTGGTAACCGCCCCGTGACCGCCCTCAACCGCAAGCTGCTGCGCGACCTGACCCGGTTGCGGGGACAGGTGGCCGCCATTGCCGTGGTGCTGGGCGCCGGGGTCATGACCCTGATCATCGCGGTCACCACCCTCGACGCCCTCAGCCTGACCCAGGAGCGCTTCTACCGCGACCAGCAGTTTGCCCATGTGTTCGCCGACCTCAAGCGCGCCCCGGACGGTCTGGCCGAACGGCTCAGCGCGATACCCGGCGTGAACCTGCTGGAAACCCGCATCCGGGCACCGGCGCGGCTGGCGGTGGAAGGTTTTGCCGACCCCGTGCGCGGCACCCTGATCTCGATCCCCGACGGGCGCCAGCCACTCATCAACCGACTGCACCTGCGCGAGGGCAGCCTGCCGGCACCGGAGCGCTCCGATCAGGTCGTGATCGGCGAACCCTTCGCCGAAGCCCACGGCCTGCGCGCCGGCGACCGGCTCACCGCGATCATCCAGGGGCGCCAGGAAACCCTGACCATCAGCGGCGTGGCCCTGTCGCCGGAGTTCGTCTACCAGATCGGTCCCGCCGACCTGCTGCCCGACTACCAACGCTACACCGTGCTGTGGATGAACCGTCGGGCACTGGCCCACGCCTACGGCATGGACGGCGCTTTCAACAGTGTGGTGGCCACCCTGCAGACCCGCGCCCGGCCCGAGCCGGTGATCGATGCCCTCGACCTGCTGCTGGCCCGCTACGGCGGCACCGGCGCCTACGACCGGGAAGATCAGGTGTCGCACCGCTTCCTCAGCGACGAGCTGGGACAGCTGCAGGTCATGGCAGTGGTGCTGCCGTCGATCTTCATGGGCGTGTCCGCCTTTCTGCTCAACATCCTCCTCAGCCGTATCCTGCGCAGCCAGCGCCAGGAAATCGCCGTGCTCAAGGCCTTCGGCTACAGCAACGGCGACATCGGACGCTACTACGCGCGCCTGACCGGCCTGATCGTACTGCTGGGTACGGCCCTCGGCACGGGGTTCGGTGCCTGGGCGGCGGACGCGCTGGCGCAGGTCTATCTCGAGTACTTTCGCTTCCCGGAGATGAGCTTTCGCCTGCAACCGCGCATCGTACTGCTCGGCGCGGTTCTGGCCGGTGCCGCGGCCGCCCTCGGCACCTGGCGCGCCGTGATCAGCGCCGTCCGGCTCGCCCCGGCCGAGGCCATGCGCCCACCGGCACCGGAGCGCTTCCGGCAGGGCTGGCTGGAGCGTTCCCGGCTGGCCCGCCTGCTCGGCCAGCCCAGCCGCATCATCCTGCGCAACCTGCTGCGCCACCGCCTCAAGACCGCCCTGTCGGTGCTCGGCATCGGCCTCTCGGCGGCCCTGCTGCTGGTGGGCAGCTTCCAGTTCAACTCGGTGGATCACCTCATCGACGTGCAGTACCGGCTGGTGGAGCGCTCGGACGTGCACCTGGTGTTCACCGATCCGACCCCGGAACGCAGCCTGGCAGAGGTCCGCCACCTGCCGGGCGTGCACTTCGTGGAAGGCTATCGCGCCGTGCCGGTGCGGCTGATCCACGGTCGGCGCGACTATCGCACCAGCATTCTCGGCACCGAGGCGGACCCGCAACTGCGCGCCCTGCTGGACGCCGACTACCGGCCCCAACGGCTCCCGGAGGAAGGGCTGGTGTTGACCGACTACCTGGCGGCGGCGCTCGGGGTGCGCCCCGGCGACCGGCTTGAGGTGGAAATACTCGAGGGCGAGCGGCGCCGCGTGTCCGTGCCCCTGCAGGGGGTCGTTTCCGAGCCGGTGGGCGTCAGCGCCTACATGGAGCGGCGCGCGCTCAACCGCCTGATGCAGGAGGGCCCGGCCCTCAGCGGGGCCTGGCTGTTGACCGACCACAGCCGCGCGGCGGAGCTGTTCGAGCACCTGTGGGACCGGCCGCGCATCGCCGGTATCGGTCTGGTGGCGCAGTCGGAAACGGCAATCCGCGACTACATCGAAAGCACCGTCCTGATCATGATGAGCATCCTGCTGCTGCTTGCCGGCTGTATCGCCTTTGCGGTGGTGTACAACAACGCTCGTATCGCCTTCGCGGAACGGGAGCGGGAGCTGGCCACACTGCGGGTGCTGGGCTTCGGGCGCGGCGAAGTGGCCTGGATACTGATCGGTGAAATTGCGCTGGTCACACTGGTCGCCATTCCGGTGGGCTGGCTGATCGGCACCGGTCTGGCCTGGCTGCTGAACCAGTCCCTCAGCATGGAGCTGATGCGCCTGCCCTTCATCATCACAGCGCGCACCTACGCCTTCGCGGCGGCCGGTGTGTTCGCCGCCTCGATACTGTCGACCTTGCTGATCGCGCGCCGACTGCACCGGCTCGACATGGTCACCGCCCTCAAGACTGTTGAATAATGGCCCGATGGACATGAAAAAAAGACTGGTCGCACCGCTCATCGCCCTGATCGTCGTGATCGGGATTGCACTCGCCCTGATGCCCTCGCCCACACCGGTCAGCGTGGCCACGGTGGAGCGCGGCCATTTCGCGGAAACGGTGGAGGACGAGGGGCGCGCCTGGCTGCGCGATCCACACACGGTGTCCGCACCCATCAGCGGCTTTCTGCGCCGCGTCACCCTGGAGCCCGGTGATACCGTGGCTGCCGGGGATGTGCTGTTCGAACTCGAGTCCCTGCCCTCCCCGGCGCTGGACCCGCGCAGCCGCGAACAGGCCCGCGAGGCGGTCGCCGCCGCTCACGCCCGTCTGGAGCTGGTGGAGGCGGAACAGGACATCCGCCGCGCCCAGCGCGAAATTGCCGAATCCGAATTTCTGCGCCAGCAGGAGCTGCACCGCCGTCAGTTCATCGCCACCGATGCGCTGGAACGCAGCCGCAGCCAGCGCGACGCCGCGCGGGCCGCCGAGCAGGCCGCCCGCCACGGCGTGGAGGTGGCCCGCTTCGAGCTGGAAGCCGCCCGCGCCAACCTTGCCATCGCCGACGGCGAACGCTCCCCCAGCGATCAGCCCACCCTGGCGGTGCGCGCCCCCATCGCCGGCACCATCATCAACCGGGAGCGCTGCTGCGAAGGCCCCATCACCGCCGGCGAGCCGGTGCTGGAAATCGGTGACCTCGACACCCTCGAGGTGCGCATCGACCTGCTGTCCATGGACGCCGTGCGGGTGCGGCCCGGGATGCGAGTGGTGCTGGAGCGCTGGGGAGGCGGGGACGAGCTCGACGGTGAAGTGCGGCGAGTGGAACCCCGGGGTTTCCTGCGCATCTCGGCGCTCGGCGTGGAGGAGCAGCGGGTGCCGGTGCTGGTCAACATCCTCTCACCTCGGGAGGCCTGGCAGG
>JBJHAZ010000055.1:0-9881 GCA_050485225.1 Gammaproteobacteria bacterium | reverse complement strand
CCCTAGACAGTAGTCCGACCATGGCTCAATACGTATACACCATGAACCGGGTGGGCAAGATTGTCCCCCCGAAACGCGAAATCCTGAAGGACATCTCCCTGTCCTTTTTCCCGGGCGCCAAGATCGGCGTACTGGGTCTCAACGGCGCCGGCAAGTCCACGCTGCTGCGCATCATGGCCGGCATCGACACCGACATCCAGGGCGAAGCCCGCGCCATGCCCGGCATCAAGATCGGCTACCTGTCCCAGGAGCCGGAGCTGGACCCCGAGAAGGACGTGCGCGGCAATGTGGAGGACGGCGTGCGCGAGGCCGTCGACGCCCTCAAGGAGCTCGATCAGGTCTACGCGGCCTATGCCGAGCCCGATGCCGACTTCGACAAGCTGGCCAAGCGTCAGGGCGAGCTGGAGGACATCATCCAGGCCTGGGATGGCCACAATCTCGACCATCAGCTCGAGATCGCCGCCGACGCCCTGCGCCTGCCCGCCTGGGATGCCGACGTCACCAAGCTGTCCGGCGGGGAGCGACGCCGGGTCGCCCTGTGCCGCCTGCTGCTGTCCAAGCCTGACATGCTGCTGCTCGACGAGCCCACCAACCACCTCGACGCCGAGAGCGTATTCTGGCTCGAAAAGTTCCTCGAGGAATTCCCGGGCACTGTGGTAGCGGTCACCCACGACCGCTATTTCCTCGACAACGTGGCCGGCTGGATTCTCGAGCTCGACCGGGGCCACGGCATCCCCTACGAGGGCAACTACTCCACCTGGCTCGAGGCCAAGGAGAAGCGGCTCGAACAGGAGAGCCGTGAGCAGGCTTCCCACAGCAAGGCGATGAAGCAGGAGCTGGAGTGGGTGCGCCAGAATCCCAAGGGGCGCCAGGCGAAGAGCAAGGCACGCCTCGCACGGTTCGAGGAGCTGCAGTCGCGCGAGTTCCAGGAGCGCAACGAAACCAACGAAATCTACATACCGCCGGGTGAGCGGCTGGGTGACAAGGTCATCGAGTTCAACGGCGTGTCGAAGGGGTTCGGTGACCACCTGCTGATCGACAACCTCAGCTTTCAGGTGCCCAAGGGCGCCGTCGTGGGCATCATCGGCGGCAATGGCGCCGGTAAATCGACGCTGTTCCGGATGATTGCCGGCCGCGAGCAACCGGACACCGGCAGCATCGATATCGGCGATACCGTCCACATGGCCTTCGTGGAGCAGAGCCGCGAATCACTGGACGACAGCAAGACCGTCTGGGAAGCCATCTCCGATGGCCTGGACATCCTCAGGATCGGCAACTACGAGGTGCCGTCCCGCGCGTACCTGGGGCGGTTCAACTTCAAGGGCTCCGACCAGCAGAAACGCGTCGGCCAGCTCTCCGGCGGTGAGCGCGGCCGACTCCACCTGGCCAACACGCTCAAGCAGGGCGCGAATGTGCTGCTGCTCGATGAACCGTCCAACGATCTCGACGTGGAAACCCTGCGGGCGCTCGAGGAAGCGATCCTGGCCTTCCCGGGCTGCGTGCTGGTGATATCGCACGACCGCTGGTTCCTCGACCGGGTTGCCACCCACATCCTGGCGTTCGAAGGCAACAGCGAAGTGATCTTCCATGAAGGCAACTTCACCGAGTATCACGAGGATCTCATCAAGCGCAAGGGCCAGAACGCCCAGCCCGAGCGCATCAAGTACAAGCGCCTCAAGCAATGATCGGCGCCCAGCCCATAAAAAAACCGCGACAGGATCGCGGTTTTTTTATGTCGGCAGACAATTGGCTGCGGGAAAAGCGTCATGGGCCGGCCGAAGCCGGCGCATTTCAGGCCTGGCAGCCCTCGATATCGGCACCGGCCTCGATCAGACGGCGGCGACGCTCGCCTTCGTTCTCGGCGTACTCGATCCACTGGCGTGCATAACGCTGGCTGCGCTCGTCATTGGCAGCGCGACGGAATGCGGTGATCGCATCCTCGTAGCAGTGCAACTCCAGCAGGCTGCTGCCCAGGACCATGTTGGCCAGATCGGGGCGACGCAATCCGCCGCGGTTGATCGCGTTGCGCGCGGCACGCACGGCATCGGCCGCCTGGTCGTTGTCCAGGTACACACCGGCCAGTCTCGAGTAGATCTCACCGCTGTCCTGGGCACGAGCGGCCCGCTCCAGTACCGGCATGGCCCGGCGCACATCCCGCGCCTGCTGCCAGGCCGAACCGAGCACCTCGAGATTGCGGCCGTTCTCGGCAATCACACCGTCGGACATGCCCTGCTCGATGATACGCGCGGCGTTGTAGGGTGCGTCGGCACCGAGAAACATGTAGGCCAGCGCCATACGCTGATTCTCGCTGTCGAGACCGCCCATCAGGTGCACTACGTCCTGAGCCACCAGCTGATCGATTGGGCGGTTCAGCTCGTTGTACATGCCGCCCAACTGGCGCCAGTAGCTGATCTTCGGATAGTGGATGAGCATCTTTTCGATGATCTGGACAACGCGACGATAGTCGCCACGATCGTAATAGATCGCCCGTTGCAGGCCCCACCAGTGCTCACGGGGTGTCTGGCCCTTCGACTCGGCGTCATTGATCACCCCTTCGATCAGGCGCAACGCATCGTTGTGGCGATCAAGTGCATAGTAACCCTGAGCCAACAGCACCAAGCCGTCGTTACCCACCACGGCCGATTCCTCACGCCAGCGTTCCAGCTGATCCACCGCATCCCTGTAGCGCTCCTCCATGAAATACAGCTGGGCCAGGGTATAGCGGGTACTGGCACGTACGCGCTCGTCAGTTTCTTCTTCGTTGATCACATTGCGATAAGCGCTGATGGCGTCGTCGATCCGGTCCAGCGAATAGTAGACATAGCCCAGAAAGTTGTAGACCTGAGAGCGCTCGTAACTGGTTTGGCATTGGGTATTGAGCGCGTTTCGGAGCGCGCTTTCCGCCTGGCGGAACTGTTCGTTCTCCAGCTGTTCCTGAACCGGTTCGAGCAGACCGGCGCAGCGAGCGCCGACCGCATGGCGCTGACGGGTCTGGGCGTGCTCGAAGCGACGCTCGGACTCTTCCTCGGCTGCGGCCCCGGCCGAATAACCGACCGCGCCCAGCGTCAGCACACCACTTACGGCCAATGCAAGGGCGCAGGAGGAAGTTCTAAGAAAAAGTGACTTTACGTTCACGGCTCACACCTCGTCTACAGCATTCGCAGCGGTTTGCTCTCACCACTTCACCGCGAAAGCTTGTGAAATCTTCAGTCGGCAATCTGGAACGAGAACCGGTACATGACGCCGGGCACTTCAACCGGCTCGCCATCCACCATGCGGGGGTTATAGCGCAACCGCTCGGCAGCGCGGACCGCTGCCCGTCCAAAACCATAGTTTTCAGGATGCTCCTCCACCAGCTCGGGATCGCGCACGGCACCCGTAGTGGTAATGGTCACCCGCACTACCGCGTAACCACTGACACCACGATCCTGGGCACGGCGGGGAAATGTGGGTTGCGGCACGAACACCGGGATGTAGTCGGAATCGCGGGCAAAGCCACCACCCATGCCGATCTGAACATTGGCGGCGAGCGGGGCACCCATGCTGACCGCCTCCGGATTGAAGTCGATGTCCATGTCCCGGTCAGGCAGGTCCGGTGGTGGCTGCTCCGGCTCGTCGGGACGGTCGGGCTTCTGCTCCCGCACACGTTCGGTAATTTCCCGTTCCGGCTGCCAGATATCGGCGATCCGGAAGGCTTCTCGCTCTTCGACCTCGGCATCTCCCGATTCAATGAGGGTATACATCAACACCAGCAGACCGAAGGTGATGGCAACCCCAAGAACCGCAGAAAGACCCAATCTCGCAATTTTCATAGCGCTCTACTACTTGCTCAGTTGTCTTCGATGGACACGGAAACGTCGGCGATACCCGCATCCCTCGCGGCGTCAGTTACCAGTGCTACCAGTTCAATCTGTGAATCGTTGTCGGCCTGGATTACCAGGCCACCGCCCGGATTGTCGGCCAGCATTCTCACCAGATTGAGCCGAACAGCATCCCGTTCCACCACGTTGCGATCGATCCAGATTTCGTTGTCGGAACTTATCGCGACCAGCATCGCCGGTTTTTTCTCGATCCCGGAGGTCGCGGCGGTTCGGTCGACATCGATGCCGGGCATCTTGATGAACACTGCTGTGACGATAAAGAAGATCAACATGATGAAGACCACGTCGAGCATCGGCGTCAGGTCGATGGCCTGGGCCTGCTCTCCTTTTCGTCTGGACACATTTCTATTACGCATGGCCAAATCTCTTTCTTCAGCACTCGAAGTGTTGGACCGCGAGCGCGGCCCATTTGCTCACTCGATCAGTGGTCTACCGTCAGGTGGTCTTCCAGCAGCATCTTTTCACGCTCGGCAATGCGCTCGACGTAGGTGTTGCCGAATACGCCGGACAGCGCCGCCACCATGCCCGCCATTGTCGGGATGGTGGCGCGGGAAACACCGCTCGCCATGGAGCGGGCATCCCCGCCGCCGGTGATCGCCAGGATGTCGAAAACCCCGATCATCCCCCAGACGGTACCGAGCAGCCCGAAAAGGGGTGCCAGAGCCACCAGGGTCTTGATCATGTTCCGGTTTTCGTCGACCTTCATGGCGACCACCGAGACCAGTCGCTCACGAACCTGATGGGCGCGCTTGGACTTGCGTTCGGCGCGCGCCTCCCAGGCGTCGAGAGCTGCCTGAACGTCGCTTTTGAGCTGCGTACGGAAGTACCACACACGTTCAAAGATCAGGGTCCAGAGCACCAGGAGCAGGACGGCGATGGCCCAAAGGACCTCGCCCCCCATGTTCATGAATCTCATAATCCCCTGTCCCATTTCCATCATGGCAAACATGAGATCAACCCTCGGCTTTCTCCGCGATGATTCCTGCGGATTGTTCTTCAAGAACCTGCAGGACGCGCTGGGCACGGCCATTTACCAGGGTGTGCAACAGGACTGTCGGGATAGCCACGCACAGACCCAGTACGGTCGTCACCAGAGCCGAGGAGATACCACCGGCCATGGCCTGGGGATCACCCGCACCGAAGATGGTGATGGCCTGGAAGGTGATGATCATACCGGTCACGGTACCCAGCAGACCGAGCAGCGGTGCCACCATGGCAATGATCTTGAGGAGGTTCAGACCCGTCTCGATGGACGGACGCTCCTTGATCACCGCTTCGTGCAGCTTCAGCTCGAGGGACTCGGTATCCAGCGAGGGGTTTTCCTCGTGGATTTTCAGCACGCGACCCAGCGGGTTGTTGGTGTTGGCCGATTGGCTCTTGAGCTGTGCGGTTACACGGGCGGAAACGCCGGCCAGAACCACGAAGCGCCAGATGGCCAGCAGCACGGCGAACACACCGATCGCGGTGATGATGTAGCCGACAAGGCCACCCTGATGCCAGCGCTCGACAATGCTCGGGCTGTTGATCAGAGCAGCCAGGTAGGA
The DNA here is from genome assembly GCA_050485225.1 of Gammaproteobacteria bacterium. Lineage (GTDB taxonomy): Bacteria > Pseudomonadota > Gammaproteobacteria > Pseudomonadales > Porticoccaceae > JBJHAZ01. The sequence continues at coordinate 4,456 of JBJHAZ010000055.1, read as the reverse complement.
GCCACCGGTAGGACCGGTCGGGTCTACGCCGAAGCGCTGGAAGCCACTGGAGGTCTGCTGCAGCGCACGGGCATCGCGGTTATAGCTGCCACCCGGTTGACGGGCCAGCACGGAAATCGAACCGGTACCGGGGTTGTACTGCAGGTAGTCACCCTCGGACACCAGGTTGAAGGTGCCGACGCGTACCACTTCCTGCTCGCGCTGCTCGCCGTCCACACCGACCACGGTGGCGGGGAACTTCACGACGCGACCGGATTCCACCATCTCCTGGGTCATTTCGGCCCAGAGACGCTCGATTTCAGCAATGGACGGCAGGCGGGTATCGCTGCCCATCTTGGCGATCAGCTCGTCCAGGAACTCGGTGCGACCCGGGAACTGGGCACTGGTGATCGACTGATTCAGGTTCGCGCGGGTGTCACCGGCGGCCGAAGTCAGGTGGCCGAACATCTCACGCAGTGCGCCGAGGCGGCTTTCCAGCTGCTCACGCAACTGGGCAATTTCCACGTCGTTGGCGTTGAACTGCTGCTCGAGCTGGTTACTGCGCTCTTCCTCCTGCTCCAGTGTGCGACGGGCCTGATTGAGCAGGTTCTGCTGCTCGCCGCGGTTGCGCTGGAACTCGGCCTCGCGCTGCTGATATTCACGGGACAGGCTCACGCGCGATTCGCGGATCATCTGCATGAGCTGATCCAGGGACCGGGCTTCGTCATTGGACTGGGCAGACACCTGAACGGCGGAGACGGACAGCAGGCCCGCACCCAACCAGGCTACGACTCGTTTCTTGAAACTCATTTTCATTGCGCTGCCTCCGGAGCCGGAATAGGTAATCTCAGAATATCGATGGACGCTTGTCGGTTGGCAATACGGATCGCCTGGGCGATGGATGCACGATACTCACCGGGGCTCAACTGAACCCACTCACCGGCTTCGCGATCCCAGGCACCGGACTCACGCTGGTCCTTGGTCTGGTAAAGCAGGGCGATGCGGCCGACGCGGATGATGTTCACCTCGCGGTCGTTGACCATGTCGGTGTAGGTTTCCATGCGCTGACCGTACTCGTGCTCGATCTGGTAGGCCTCGAGCACCTGGCGGAACTTCTCGGCGCTGCTCAGGTTGGCGCGGTCCTGGTTGGCACGCAGGCGCTCGACGCGCGCCATGCGCTCTTCCTGCAGGAAGGGCATGTCGAGACGAATGAAGGACTCGAGACCATCGATCATGCGCAGGGTCAGCGGCGTGAGCTGCTGCTCCATGGTAGTGGCATCCTCAATGGACTCGCGCAGCTCGCTCATGCTGCGCTCCTGGTTGGCCACCTGGCGCTCGAGCTGCGCGTTGTAGACACGCAGACCTTCGATCTGACGGTTGACCGTCTTGAATTCCTGCAGCAGATCGCTCGTCTGGTCGGCCACCCGATCAACGCGCTGCTGGGCCTGTTGGGCTTCCTCGACCTTCTGGGCCCCCGCCCGGAGCACGTCCTGCACCTGAGTGGCGTGTACCGCCGCAGTGCTGAACAGGGCACTGGTCGAAAGCACGGCAGTGGCTGCCATCACTTTTAGTCGATGATTCTTCATAATTCCCTCGGTATGGGTATCACGCGGTTAACGAAAATTCTTAAAAGCCGTCGGCACGCTTGTGTTGTAGTCGGATTACAGTCGCCGTTGGCCAGACCGTAAGGTCTTGCATTATGGGCAGCGCGGATTCGTTTTTTCAACGCGCGGCCCGAAATCGGGCCGGAGGGGCGTGCGAGCTGTTACCTTGAGTAACACTTGGCGGGCAGAGGGGGAGCGGATCAGCGGCGCGCCCAGGTTTCGAGCCGGTAATCGAGGCCGGCTGCCGGGGAGGAATGGGTGGAGGAAGACACCAGCAGCCAGTCCGATGCGTCCAACTCGGGGAACACCGTATCGCCCTCGGCATCCACCTCGACCCGGGTCAGGTAGAGCCGGTCCGCACGGGGCAGGGCTTCGCGGTAGATCTGGGCGCCGCCGATCACCATCACCTCGCCATCGACCCCGACAAGGGTCGCAGCGTGCTTGATCGCATCGGCGAGACTGGTCACCACCACACAGCCGGGCGCGTCATGGGCGGGGTTGCGACTGATGACGATATTGGTGCGACCGGGCAGCGGCCGACCAATGGATTCGTGGGTAAGACGCCCCATGATGATGGGCTTGCCCAGCGTCAGCTCCTTGAAGTGGCGCAGGTCTTCCGGCAGGTGCCAGGGCAGCCCGCCATCGCGCCCGATGACGCCGTTGCGGGCCATGGCCACGATCAGGGACACCCGTGCCATCAGATCGCCACCGGCGCGGAAATATGGGGGTGGGCCTCATAGCCTTCCAGCCGGAAATCCTCGAAGCGGAACGCGAAGAGGTCGTCGACCTCGGGGTTGAGGATCATGCGCGGCAGGGGCAGCGGCTCGCGGGCCAGCTGGGTATCCGCCTGCTGCAGATGATTGGAATACAGGTGGGCATCACCCAGCGTGTGGACAAAGTCGCCGGGGCGGTAGCCGGTCACCTGGGCGACCATCATCGTCAGCAGCGCATAGGAGGCGATATTGAACGGCACGCCGAGGAAGATATCGGCACTGCGCTGGTACAGCTGGCAGGACAGGCGGTTGTCGGCCACGTAGAACTGAAACATGGTGTGGCAGGGCGCCAGCGCCATGCGGCCGGCGCGCACGTTGTCCTGGGGCGACTCGCCCTCCAGCGGCAGCTCCGCCGGATTCCAGGCCGAGATCATCAGGCGACGGGAGTCCGGACGGGTGCGGATCTGCTCCAGCAGCAGCGCGAGCTGGTCGAGAGTACCGCCGTCGGGCAGGGGCCAACTGCGCCACTGGCGACCGTACACCGGTCCGAGGTCGCCGTCCGGCGTGGCCCACTCATCCCAGATGGAGACGCCGTTGTCCTTGAGATAGGCAATATTGGTCTCGCCACGCAGGAACCACAACAGCTCGTGGATGATGGAACGCAGGTGCACCTTCTTGGTGGTCACCAACGGAAAGCCTTCGGCGAGGTTGAAGCGCATCTGGTACCCGAACACGCTCAGGGTGCCGGTTCCGGTACGGTCGGTCTTCCGGGTGCCCTGCTCGCGAACATGGCGCAGGAGATCGAGGTACTGCTTCATGGGACACTCTTCGTAGGGTTGGGGGCAGGTTTCGGGAAATAAGGGTATAGCCTCATTCCGCGGCGGACCGCACCGCCTGCGGGCGGTGCTTCAACCAGGCCCAAATCATCAGCGCGATGCCGCCCACGATCATCGGCAGGCTCAACACCTGGCCGCGGGTCATCCAGTCGAACAGGTCAAAGCCCAGGTGGGTGTCCGGCTCGCGGAAGAACTCCACCACGAAGCGGAACAGGCCGTACAGCACCAGGAACAGGCCACCCACGGTACCGGCGGGGCGCGGTCGACGCGAGAACCAGAACAGCACCGCGAACAGCACCACACCTTCCAGGGCGAACTGATAGAGCTGCGACGGGTGACGCGCCAGCCCCTCGGGGTCGCGCGGAAACACCATCGCCCAGGGCACGTCGCTGGCGCGGCCCCACAGCTCCTGCCCGATGAAGTTGCCCAGTCGCCCCAGGCCCAGCCCAATGGGCGCCAGGGGGGCAACAAAATCACAGACCGCGAGAAAGGGCTGACCGATGCGGTGGGCATAGATGGCCATCGCCACCACCACCCCCACCAGGCCGCCGTGAAAGGCCATGCCGCCCTCCCAGAGCCGGAACAGCCAAAGCGGGTCACCGATCCACTGGTCGAACCCGTAAAAAAGCACATACCCGAGCCGACCGCCGATGATGACGCCGAAGGCTCCGTACACAATCAGGTCTTCCACCTGATTGCGGCGCAGGGGCGACCAGGCCCGCTTCGAGCGCTGCAGCGCCAACCACCAGGCCGCCGCGAACCCCAGCAGATACATCAGTCCGTACCAGTGTACGGTGAGAGGCCCCAGAGAGAAGGCAACCGGATCAATTTCAGGATACTGGATCATGGAGTCCGCGCCGGGAAAAACAGCGGGCATCATAGCCCATGCGCGGTGAACTTTGCAGGCCCGATCGGCCAGATCGCAGGGATTGGAGTAAACTGCCCGAATGTGCCTGATTGCCTTTGCCCACCGCCAACACCCCGACTACCCGCTGATACTGGTAGCGAACCGGGACGAGCGCCACGAGCGCCCCACCGAGCCGGCGCACTTCTGGGACCGCTTCCCGAACCTGCTCGCCGGCCGCGACCTCGAGCAGGGCGGCACCTGGCTGGGCATCACGCGCGAGGGCCGTTGGGCGGCGGTCACCAACTTTCGCGACCTGGAGCCACGCCAGTACCCGCTGTCCCGGGGCAATCTGACGCTGGACTTTCTTGCCGGCAGCACACCGGCGAGCGAATACCTGGAGGGCCTCGCACCCGACCTGCACCGCTACGGGGGATTCAATCTGCTGCTGGGTGACCGGGACGGTGTGCACTACTGCAC
>JBJHAZ010000054.1:0-9929 GCA_050485225.1 Gammaproteobacteria bacterium | reverse complement strand
CAGCTCATGCGTCAGATCAACCGGGACTCGGGCACCACATTCATTTTTTCCACCCACGACAACCAGATCATGGAAATGGCGGATCGCCTTGTATTCATGGAAGATGGCCGGGTCATCCGCACACTCAAGAGGAAGGCGCCGGCCACCTGATGCCGGCGGATCATGAATCATCACCGTATAAGGAGATTTGGGTGACATACAACAAGAATACGAATCGGGGAGTGTACGTGGCCGGCCAGCGTCTGTTGGTTCTGCTGGCGGCGGGTTGCATGAGTCTTGCGGTTACCGCGGGCCCTGATGACCCCGCAAGCAGTGTCGGAGCCGGTGAATCCGGTGTCGACGGCGCGCGCTGGCTGGCGGAGGGGTTTCAGGCTCGCTCTGACCAGGCGGCGCTGCGTGCGGTGGCCTTCGACGACGAGGACGGGCTGCTGTTCCGGTTCGACGACGACGGCGGGTTGCCGGAGGAACCGGGGTCGGCGTCGTGGTTCGGTTATGGCGAATTTTCCAGTGCGTATACCGTGTCGTCGCCGTCGCGCTGGTCCCAGTTGCGTGGGCGTTTCGAGCTGGGCACCAGTGGTGAGTTGGGCGCCACCGCCCGATACCGTCTGGTAGGGCGCGTGGAAGGCGACGCCGCCTATTCGGTGGAGAGCGATTATTACGATTCGGCGGTGCGACGCGATCAGCGACGTAATGCGGCGATCCGTGAGGCCTACGTCGACTTCCCGGCAGGCGAGTGGGAGTGGCGGGTAGGGCGCCAGCATGTGGTGTGGGGCGAGATGGTGGGGTTGTTCCTCGCCGATGTGGTATCGGCCCGTGACATGCGTGAGTTCTACCTGCAGGACTTCGAGAACATGCGGATTCCCCAGTGGGCGGTGCGCTCCGAGTATTTTTCCGGCAACTCCCATTTCGAGATGCTGTGGATTCCGTATCCCAGTTACGACGAGATCGGCAAGCCCGGCGCCGACTTCTACCCCTTCCCCGTGCCGGCCGGCACCCCCGTGCGCAATGAGCAGCCGAGCCGACAGCTGTCGAACACCAATGCCGGCCTTCGTTTCTCGCATCTGGTGTCCGGCTGGGATCTCAGCATCTTTCACTACCAGAGCATGGATGTCCGGCCGACACTGTACAGCACGGACACGGGCCTGGAACTGCGCAACGATCGCATCCGGCAGACCGGTGGTACCTTCTCCAAGGCCATGCCTTCCTTCGTATTCAAGGGTGAAGCGGTTTACACGATCGGCAGGAAATACTATTCGGATGACCCGATGTCCCGCTATGGACTCGAGTCTGCCGATAGCCTGGAGTACGTGGTCGGTGTGATGGTGCCGTGGCAAGACTGGCGCTTCGACATCCAGTTCTACGGGGGCTATCTGTTCGGTTATGAGAGCGGTATCCTGCAGGATCGCAGTGAAACCGGCATTACGCTCCTGGTCAATCACTCCATCAACGACCGGCTCGAATGGGAAGTGCTCTATCTCGCCGGTCTGAATCGCACGGATTACTCGATCCAGCCCAAGGTGATCTGGAGCCTGGATCAGCACTGGCGCATGCAGTTCGGCGCCGATATTTTCGGTGGTGACGAGATCGGGTTGTTCGGACCCTTTGACAACAGTGATCGGCTCTATGTGGAACTGCGTCGCTGGTTCTGATACTTCATTCATGACAACAACGTTTCTGGGAAGATCTTTTATGCGCAAGCACATGGCCGGTAAGCTCCTGGTCGCAACCTTGTTGACCTCAGCCATTGCGGGATGCTCCAAGTCCCTGGACCACGATGACCTGTTGGCCCGGGCCACCGATGCCTATCGGGCAGGCCAGCTGAATGCAGCCGTGGTCGATGTTCGCACGGCACTGCAACAGAATCCCGACAGCGCCGCCGCTCGACGGCTCCATGGCGAGATACTGCTGTCACAGCGGGCGATGGTGGACGCGGCATCCAATCTCGAGCGTTCGTTGCAGGCCGAGGAATCGGCCGAGGTGGCGGCACTCTACGCCCGCGCCCTCAACGGATCCGGTGAGTCCCGAAAAGTGGTGGAGGATCATGAGGCCGGTCGCTTTGCTTTTGCCGAGGACCACCCCGGCTACGTGGCGCAGGTGGTGATCGCTCGGGTCAACACCCGGGGTGGCGAACAGGTACAGGACAAGTTGTTCGACGCCCTTGCAGAACACCCGGACAACTCGGAGTTGGCCATCGCCCATGCCTACCTGCTCGGGCACCACAACCGTGCCTGGGCCGAGGCCGCGGACATCCTGCGGGAGGTTACCGAACGCGAGCCGAACAATGATGAGGCCTGGAGCCTGCTGGGGCTGGCGCTCAGGGTTACCGGCGACACCGAGGGTGCCCGGGATGCGTACCGGCAAGCCGGTGAGCTGAACCCGTTCCGCTTCGAAGACCGCATGGCCCACATTTCGCTGCTGATTGACCGGGGCGATCACGAGGAAGCCGACCGGTTGCTCTCCCGGCTCGAGAACGTCGATCACCCGGAGGTGCATTACGCCCGCGCCCGCCTGCTCATGCACGATGGCAACAGCGATCAGGCAGTACGCAAACTTCAGCAGGTGCTGGCTGTCAATCCAGAGCACATCGGCGCCCTGTACATGGCCGGCGTGGCCAATGCGCAGCTCGGCAACCTGTCGACAGCCGAAGGGCAGCTGCGCCGCTTTCTTTCCCATGCGCCGGGCCATGCCGAGGCCAGCACCAACCTGGCCCAGCTCTATCTGGCACTGGATGAGCCGGCCCGTGCCGAGTCGCTGATCCGTGGTGTCGTTCGCAACCATCCCGACAACATGCGGGCGGTGAACATTCTTGGTATGGCGCTCGCTGCGCAGGGGCTCGATGCCGAGACGGCCCTGTATGAAGAGCTGGCGGGTACCTCGCCGGACTCACCGGCGACCCGCTTGCAGTTCGGTACCCAGCTGCTGCGTTCCGGCGAACTCCAGCGCGGTATCGACGAGCTGCAGAATGCTCGTGACCTCGACCCACACAACCCCGATATCCGCTCCAGGCTCGTATTGGCCCACTTGCTGAATAACGATGGCGACCAGGCCCGTGCCGAGGCGTCGGACTATCTGCAAGTGGCCGGAGATCAGCCCGACCCCCACATTCTCGCTGGGCGACTCTCGCTCCACGAGGGTGATTTCGAAGCGGCCGAAGCGCACTTCACCCGGGCTTCCGAGATTCACCCTGACAACCTGGAGAGCCGCGATGGCCTGGCGATGATCGCCATGCAGCGTGGCGATGCCGACAGGGCCCGTAGTCTGCTCGCCAATGCCGAGGATATGGACGGCCTGCTGATGCTGGCCGGTGTGCAGGAGCAGCAGGGAGATCACGAGGGTGTTATCTCGACCCTCCAGCGGGCGGGTACCGCCTACCCCGACAGAATCGAGCCACCCTTGACCGAGGCTCGCTACCTGTTCCGCCAGGAGGCCTATGACGAGGCCATCGCGAAAGGCGAATCGCTGCGCGAAGATCACGGCGACGATGCCCGTGTCCATCAGTTACTGACCGGCGCCTACCTCGCCTCGGGCTCTCCGGAACAGGCGCTGGACAGTGCCAACCGGCTGCTCGAGTTGGCACCGGGCAACCCGCGCGCGTTGCGGCTGGCGGCTCAGGCCGAGCTGGTCAATGACAACGCTGCCCAGGCCGAGGCCCATCTGCGTACCATCATCGACAGTCACCCCGATGACGTGGATACGAGACGGCTGCTGGTCGAGACCCTGTTGCATCAGGGAAAGTTGCGTGAAATGAACGAGGAACTCGGCAAGCTGCCCGAGGGCGTCATTCCCCCGGCGCAGCTGTTGACCGCCCGGGGTCGACTGGCCCTGGAGACCGGCGATCTGGAGCAGGCGCTTGAACTGCTGAGCGCGGCTTACGATCGTCAGCCCAACTCCACCACACTGGTGTTTCTCTCGCAGGCGTACATGCTGAAAGGCGAAACCGGCGAGGCCGAGTCACTGCTGCAGGCCTGGTTGAAGGATCACCCCAACGATGGACCGATTCTGCATCAGCTCGGCTCGCTGTATGTATCGTCCGGTAATGACGACGGAGCGGTCGAGATGTACGAGCGCCTGCTGGTGGAGTCGCCGGACGATGTGATTGCGCTCAACAACCTCGCCTGGCTCTATCGCGAGGCGGAGCAGGACCGGGCCCTCGAGCTTGCTTCTCGCGCTGTCGAGTTGGCACCCGGCCACGGCGCGGTCACCGATACCTACGCCATGGTTCGCTACCATCGTGGGGAATACAGTGAGGCCCTGGCCGCCAACCAGAAGGCATTGGAGAGTGCCCCGGACAACCCTCAACTCCTGTACCACCGCGCCCGTATCCTCGCCGACAGCGGACAATCGGGTGACGCAAGGGAAATTCTGGAGGGCTTGGCGGAGCGTGAGGTTCAGTTCCCGGAGCGGGAAGATGCGATGGGGCTGCTTGAGCGTCTGAGCGGTTCGTGACAGATGGGCGCTGACCGAGAGATCAGCGCCCAATTGACCGATGATTCATTCAGTCCCGGCCGCGACTGCGCCGGTCCGAGGGCGCCTGCTGGCCGCGTTGCTGGCGCCATTTTTCCTGCAATTCCCGGCGTTCCTCCGGAGATAGCTGCTGGTAGCGATCGTGAATCTTCTTGATTCGCTCTTGCTCGGAGGGTGGCAGTGACTCGTATTGCTGGCGCCGCGCCCGAATGGCATCCCGTTCTTCCTGGGACATGGTTTCCCATTTCTTGCGGGCGTTGTCACCTCTGTCCTGAGCCAACAGGATGATGTGTTCGCTACCGACTGCGGTCGCTGACGGTGGCCAGGGCGAAGCCTGGTCGGGGCCGGCGAGGACTGAAGCGCTCACAAGAACAAGCCCGCCAAACAGTGTTGCAGCTTTCATGGTGTACCCTTCCCTCTGTCCTGCCGCCCGTCTCAGCCGTTATTGCTGAAGCCCTGTTGCCCCAACCAGTGGTAGAAGTCGAGATTCTGGTACATCTCGAGATTTTCCGTGATCAGGGGGTCGCTCTGGGTTCTGGTGTCATTGCCGACCCGAACCTCGGGCCAGACCAGCACCACCGCCACAAGGGAGGCCAGTGCAACGCCGGAAAAGGGTAGCCAGCCGAAGTGCCGGCCGGTCCGGCGCGACGACGCTGCCAGCGCGGCCTGCCGAGCCTTGCTCAGGTCGGCACGGATATCGGGGGTGAGGGTACGTTCACTGTGGCGTAGCAGATCATGGTATTTGGTTTCGACCGGATTCATGGCCGATGCTCCTCCAGTATTTGTCGCAGTGATTGCAGTGCCCTGAAATAGTGTGTTTTGACACTGCCTTCTCCACAGCCCATGGCCTGGGCGGTTTCTGCGGTACTGAGCCCTTCCCAGCATCGCATCATGAAAGCTTCCTGCTGCCGTCTCGGCAAGGTTTCAAGCGCCTTGAGCAGCGCCTGCATTTGTTGCTCACGCTCGATCATCTCCGGGGGTGAGTGCCCCGGTGCGTCAGCCACCTGCTCGATCGGATTTTCTTCGTCCTCGTTGTCGCCAAAAACGGGCAAAAAGCCCTTGAACTTCTGCCGGACGACACGGCGTCTGTGGTAATCGTTGATCTTGTTGTGAAGAATGCGATAGAACAATACGCGCCATTCTTCCCATTCCTTGTCGGCATAGCGTGTTGCCAGTTGGGTCATGGCTTCCTGAACAATGTCCAGAGCCTCGTCCCAGTTGCCGGTTCTCACCCGAGCCATGCGCAAGGCACGTCGCTCCACCGAGATCAGGAAATGTTCCAGCGTTTGCAGTTCCAGAATATTCTCCTGTCCGGTTTGAGGCTTGAAGCGTAGCGCGGTATTGGCCATTGCACCTCCTCACCTGGACATCCCGGCGGCCCCTTGGGGCGGTTCGCCCGTTGCGGCATTGCGGCTCCACGCTCAGCTGTACCCGCTGATGGTAATGAACCTGGAAGCCAGGCTCAATGCTCGGGGCTGCATTTGAACACGAAACGAACATGTCTCCGGGTGTTACCTGTAAAGGTTACGGAGAATTACAACGGCGGGCGTTGTCAGCGGTTGACAATATCCAGTGAAAAAGTGCTCCACACCGGGCAGTGATCCGAGGGTCGCTCCATGCCCCGCAGTTCATAGTCGATCCCGGCCGACCGGCAGTGTGTGGCCAGCTCCGGCGAGGCGAGAATCAGGTCAATGCGGAGGCCGCGTCGGGGGTCGCGCTCGAAACCGCGGCTGCGGTAGTCGAACCAGCTGTAGCGTTCGGCCGATGGGTCCGGCAAGGTGCGAAAGCAGTCGGTCAGCTGGCCGGCGTCGCACAGGGTCTGGAGCCATTCGCGCTCTTCCGGCAGGAAGCAGCATTTGCCCGAGCGCAGCCAGCGCTTGCGATTATCCTCGCCGATGCCGATGTCGACATCCTGCGGCGCCACGTTCATGTCGCCCATTACAAGGATGTGCTCTCCCGCGGGGATCGACCGGATTTCGGCGGTCAGTTCCCGATAGAAGCGCGCCTTGTCAGGAAACTTGGTCGGGTGGTCGCGGCTTTCTCCTTGTGGGAAGTAGCCGTTGAACACATGGCAGGGCTTGCCGTCGTCGAGGATGAAGGTTCCGGTCACCAGCCGGCGCTGGGAGGCCTCGCCGTCGTTCTGCAGGCCCTTGTGGAGGGCGGACGGCGCGGTCCGGTAGAGCAGGGCCACGCCGTAGTGACCCTTCTGGCCATGATAGGTGACCTCATAGCCGAGGGAGCGAATGTCGTCGAGCGGGAACTGGTCGTCGGCGACCTTGGTTTCCTGGAGGCCGATGATGTCGGGGCGATGCTTGTCCACCAGCGCCTGCAACTGGTGCAGGCGCGCCCGGATGCCGTTGATGTTGAAACTGACCACCTGCATGGCGTCGGCTCAGGGGTGCTGTACAACGCGGGCATTGTGGCCTGACAGCTCGATGGTATCGACCAGAATGTGACCCGTGACCCGGAGCAGGGGGTCGGACTCGGGCGGCTCGTCGTCGGAGTCGTCCGCGACACTGGCGCGCCATTCGGCGAGATCTGCATAAGGGGCCTCGTTGCGTGCTTCACGACGCTTGTTGGCCAGCTCGAGGCGCTTCTGCTCCAGTGCTTCCCGTTCTTTCAAGCGGGTTTCCCGGTTGAGGGAAACCACGGTGCGGGATGCGGCCTGATCCATCAGTTCCAGCTCCCGCAGCAGGAGCTGGAAGTCGGAATCGGCACTGGCGCGGGTCTCATGCCGCTGACGCAGCTCCGGCAGCAGCGGGCCAAACTCGCCCAGACGGCGGTAGGGGACGGGCCGGATCTTGTCCCAGGGCAGGGCGGTGTCCTGGGAGCTTTCGCCGATCCGGGTGATGTCGAAGCGCTCGGGCAGCTCGATGTCCGGAACGATGCCCCGGTGCTGGGTGCTTTCTCCGGAGATGCGGTAGAACTTCGACTCGGTCAGCTTGAGCTGGCCTTCCCGCAGCGGCAGGATGTTCTGCACGGTGCCCTTGCCATAGCTCTGGCTGCCCACCACCAGACCGCGGCCGTAATCCTGGATGGCGCCGGCAAAAATTTCCGAGGCAGACGCGCTCAGGCGGTTGATCAGCACCAGCAGGGGGCCGTCATAGACTGCAGGCGAGCGTGCGCGGTGATGGCGCGAGATGCGCTGGTCGCTGCTGCGTATCTGAACCACCGGGCCGGGGTCGACAAAGAGGTCGGTCAGCGCGGTCGCCTCGTGCAGTGACCCGCCGCCGTTGTTGCGCAGGTCGATGATCACGCCGTCGACGTTCTCGGTCTCGAGTTCGCGGAGAATGCGGGCCACATCCCGGGTGGTGCTCTTGTAGTTGGGATCGCGGGCCCGATAGGCGTCGAAATCCATGTAGAAGGTGGGGATCTCGATGACGCCCAGGCGGTAGTGGGTATCGCCGGAGGGGATTTCGAGGATGTTGCTCTGGGCGGCCTGCTCCTCGAGGCGCACCGTATCGCGGACGATCACGATCTCCTCGGTGTCCTCCAGCGCCTTGGCCGGGTTCACCTGGAGACGGACGCGCGAACCTTTCTCGCCGCGAATCAGGTCCACTACATCGTCGAGACGCCAGCCGACCACGTCGACCATCTCGTCATCACCCTGGGCGACGCCGAGGATGCGGTCGCCGGGGGCGAGCTGGCCCTGCTTGTCCGCCGGGCCACCGGGAACTACCCGGACCACCTTGGTGATCTCGTCTTCCATCTGAAGAACGGCGCCGATGCCTTCCAGCGACAGGGACATGTTGATGCGGAAGTTCTCGACGCTGCGTGCCGACATGAAGTTGGTGTGGGGGTCGAACAGCCCGGTCAGCGTGTTGAGATAAAGCTCGAACACGTCATCGGCGTTGGTTTTTTCCATCTGACGCAGCTGGTGGCGATAGCGCTTGGTCAGCAGCTCGCGCGCTTCCTCCTGGTCGCGGTCGGCCAGTACAAGGCGCAACATGGCGTCCTTCATGCGTCGGCGCCAGAGGTCGTCGGCTTCGGCCGAGTCCTTGAGCCAAGGGGCGTTCTTGCGCTCGGTTTCGAGTTCCTCATCGGTGTCGAAATCGAACTCGCGCCCATTTTCGAGCAGGGCGATGTTGGATTCGAGTCGGTCCATCACGCGCGCGCGGTAGCGGTTGAACATGGCGAATCCCGCCGACAGGTCGCCGCGGCGCAGCTGATCGTCGAGCGCGGTTCGCCAGTGCTCGAATTCGTCGATATCGCTCTTGAGGAAGTAGCTTCTGGAGGGGTCGAGCTGCTCGAGATAGGTCTCGAGCAGTCGCTCCGACAGCTGGTCGTCGAGCGGCAGGTTGCGGTAGTGCTCGGCGGCCAGCGCATCAAGGATTTCGATGACTGCGGCGGATTGACCGGGCTCCGGCTCCAGCTTGGCCACGTCGGCGTGGGTAACGGGGCTCAGGAGCAACAGCAGGATTACTAGTCTATACAGCATTGCAAACACGTCTGAAGGCGCATGTCATCACATCATAGAGCCTTTTGAGCCCGTTGAACATCAGACAGCAGAGTTTGGATTTGGTTGCCGCAGCCATGCCGGGCCGTGCGCTATTCGTCGACAACCGTGATCCAGTCGCGGTAATCGGGTGTTTCGGCCTCGCAACCGAAGCGCTCCTCGATCAGTTGGCGGAGCTGGTCGGCCGATTCTGCCTCGCCGTGCACCACATAGACCTTGTCGGGCGCCGTTGGCGCGGTGTCGATCCAGTCCAGCAGCTGCTGCTGGTCGGCGTGCGCCGACAGCCCGTCGAGCTGGGCGACGCGGGCCTTGACCTCGTAGTACTCACCGTGAATCTTGATCTTTTCGGCACCGTCCACCAGATGGGCCCCCCGGGTACCGCCGGCCTGGAAGCCGGCCAGCAGGATGGTGTTGTTGTGGTTGCCCAGCAGACGCTTGAGGTGATGCAGGATGCGCCCACCGGTCACCATGCCCGACCCCGCAATGATGATGTGGGGGTAGTGCAGTGCATCGAGTGCTTTCGAGTCCTCGACGCTGTTGACCTGGGTGACGGCGTCGTCAATCAGGTGGCAGTCCTGTTTCGAGAGGCGGTGGAGCTTGTGGTAACGGGCGTAGATGTCGGAGGCCCTGATGGCCATGGGGCTGTCGAGAAACAGTGGCAGCTCCGGGATGCGTTGCTCCTCCATCAGCTTGGCCAGCATGTACTGCAGCTCCTGGGCACGCCCGACCGCAAAGCTGGGAATCGCCAGAACGCCGCCTTTGGCGACGGTGTCATTGACCACCCTGGCCAGTTGCTCCCAGGGGTCGTCCTTCTCGTGGAGACGGTTGCCGTAGGTGGACTCGATGAACAGGACATCGCATTCGGGCAGGGGCTCGGGCGGATACATGACGATGTCATCGGAGCGTCCCAGGTCGCCCGAGAAGACTACCCGGCGGGCACCCTGCTCGATAATGACCGAGGAGGCGCCGAGGATGTGCCCGGCCGGCTGGGTACGAATCACCAGGTCGC
>JBJHAZ010000053.1:0-9930 GCA_050485225.1 Gammaproteobacteria bacterium | reverse complement strand
CCTTGATCACATCAATACCCTTGCGCAGCAGAAATCATGAAGCGCCATGATACTGAATCACGCGGCCGATTTCGCGCCCTGCTGCACTTTGCCGGGTGACAGAGCGGCGACGCGCCAGTAAGCTGCTCCCGACCCGATGTCACCGTAATCCGAGGAGTTGATCGTGCCTTCACACGCCTGGCTGGAAGCGATTCACATCATTGCCGTGGTCTGCTGGTTTGCCGCCCTGTTCTATCTGCCACGGCTGTTCGTGTACCACGCGATGGCCGACGACCAGACCGGCATCGAGCGCTTCAAGATCATGGAGCGCAAGCTCTACTGGGGCATCGGCACCCCTTCGATGGTACTCACGGTGCTGTTCGGGCTGGCGCTGGTGGGCTCCGCGCCCAACTATTATCTGGGCGCCGGGTGGTTTCACGCCAAGGCGACCATGGTGGTGCTGCTGCTCGTCTACCACCTGATGTGCGGCTACTACCTGCGCGTCTTTCGCAACGACCGCAACACCCGCAGCCACGTCTACTACCGCTGGTTCAACGAGTTCCCCGTCATCCTGCTGATCGGGATTGTTATCATGGTGGTAGTCAAGCCGTTCCACTGACCACGACCCATCGACCGACCGCGATGGCGACTGGCGCGCCGTGAACCTTTCTCTTTGAGAGCATGACGACCCGCAAGACAAGCAACGAGTGAATCCATGAGCAAATCCGAACAGCATTTCGCCGCCGCCCAACAGCACATTCCGGGCGGGGTCAATTCGCCGGTCCGCGCCTTCCGCGCCGTGGGCGGCACGCCGGTCTTTTTCGAGCGCGCCGAGGGCCCTTGGCTCTTCGACGTAGAGGGCAAGCGCTATGTGGACTATGTGCTGTCCTGGGGGCCGATGATCCTCGGCCACGGCCACCCCGCCGTGCTCGACGCCATCCGCGACCAGCTCGAGCGCGGCCTCACCTTCGGCGCCCCCACCGAACTGGAAACCCGACTCGCCGACCGGCTCTGTGCGCTGGTACCGGGGATGGACATGGTGCGCATGGTCAACTCCGGCACCGAGGCCACCATGAGCGCAATCCGGCTGGCGCGCGGCTATACCGGTCGCGACAAGATCGTCAAATTCGAGGGCTGCTACCACGGCCATTCGGACTCGCTGCTGGTGAAGGCCGGCTCCGGCGCACTCACGCTGGGCATTCCCAGCTCGCCCGGCGTACCCGCCGCCCTGGCCGACCACACCATTACCCTCACCTACAACGATCCGGGCGCGGTGGAGCAGGTCTTTGCCGAGGTGGGCGACCAGATCGCCTGCGTAATCGTCGAGCCGGTGGCCGGCAACATGAGCTGTATCCCGCCCGCGCCCGGGTTTCTGGAAACCCTGCGCCGCTGCTGTGATGACCAGGGCGCGCTGCTGATCATCGACGAGGTCATGAGCGGCTTCCGCGTCGGCCCGCAGGGCGCGGTGGGACGCTTCAACATCGACGCCGACCTGATCACCCTCGGCAAGGTCATCGGCGGCGGCATGCCGGTGGGCGCCTTCGGCGGCAAGCGCGCAGTGATGGAAAGCCTGGCACCGCTGGGACCGGTCTACCAGGCCGGCACCCTGTCCGGCAATCCGGTGGCCATGGCCGCCGGGCTGGCGACCCTGGAGCTGGCCGCCGATCCCGGCTTTCAGGACGAGCTGGAGCGCAAGACAGCGCGCCTGACCGAGGGCCTGCAGGAACGAGCTGACGCCGTCGGCATCCCCTTTACCACCAACCGGGTCGGCTCCATGTTCGGCGTGTTCTTCACCGGCGAAAGCTCGGTCAGCAACTATCAGCAAGTGATGGCCTGCGATACCGCGCGCTTCGGTCGGTTCTTCCACGGCATGCTCGACGAGGGTGTCTACCTGGCACCGGCCTCCTACGAGGCCGGCTTCCTGTCCGGTGCCCATGGCGATGCGGAGATCCAGGCCACCCTCGACGCCGCAGAGCGTGTCTTCTCGCGCCTGACCGACCTGCCCGGCTGACCGACTGACAAGGAGCCATCGCCATGAGCGCAACCCAGCGCCGCTACCCCGCCAGCCGACTGCGCCGCAACCGCAGCGACGACTTCGTGCGCCGGCTGGTGCGGGAGAACCACCTCACCAGCGCCGACCTGATCTACCCGGTCTTCGTGCTGGAAGGGGAAAACCGCCGCGAGGCGGTGGCCTCCATGCCGGGCGTGGAGCGCCTGTCGATCGATCTGCTGATTGAGGTGGCCGCCGAGGCCGTCGCGCTGGGCATTCCCGCGCTGGCGCTCTTTCCGGTAGTCCCCCAGGAGAAAAAATCGCTGCAGGCCGAGGAGGCCTGGAATCCCGAGGGTCTGGCCCAGCGCGCCGTGCGCGCACTCAAACAGGCCCATCCGGAGCTGGGTGTGATCACCGATGTGGCCCTCGACCCCTTCACCACCCACGGCCAGGACGGCATCATCGACGCCAGCGGCTATGTGGTGAACGACACCACGGTCGCGGCACTCGTGCTCCAGGCCCAGTCCCACGCCGAGGCCGGCGCCGACATCGTCGCGCCCTCGGACATGATGGACGGCCGCATCGGCGCCATCCGCGGGGCGCTCGAGCAGGCCAGCCACCCCAATGTGAAGATTCTGGCCTACGCCGCCAAGTACGCCTCCAGCTACTACGGCCCCTTCCGGGATGCCGTGGGTTCCGCCGGCAACCTCAAGGGCGGTACCAAGGCCAACTACCAGATGGACCCGGCCAACGGTGACGAGGCCCTGCACGAGTGTGCGCTGGATCTCGCCGAAGGTGCCGACATGCTGATGGTCAAGCCGGGCATGCCCTATCTGGACGTGGTGCGCCGGGTCAAGGACGCGTTTGCCGTGCCCACCTTCGTCTACCAGGTGAGCGGTGAGTACGCCATGCATGTGGCTGCGTTCGACAACGGCTGGCTCAACCGCGAGGCGGTGATTCTCGAATCGCTGCTGGCGTTCAAGCGCGCCGGGGCCGACGCCGTGCTCAGCTATTTTGCGCTGGAAGCGGCACGCCTCCTGCAAGGGCGCTGAAGCCCGGTCATGCGTCTCGACCGGTACCTGAGTAACGCCACCGACTTCAGCCGCAAGGACATCAAGCGGCTGGTGCGCGAGGGCGTGGTCACCGTCAACGGCGACACAGCGGGCAACCCGTCACTCACCGTCCACGAAAACGACGACATCCGCATCGAGGGCAACGCCGTGGCCGCGCCCGCGCCCCGGTATTTCATGCTGCACAAGCCCGCCGGCTGTGTATCCGCCACCCGCGACAGTCTGCATCCCACCGTCATCGACCTGCTCGACGAGCCCCGGCCGGACACCCTGCAGATTGCCGGGCGACTCGATCTCGACACCACCGGGCTGCTGCTGATCACCGACGACGGCCCCTGGAATCACCGCGTCACCTCGCCGCGCAGTCGCTGCATCAAGACCTACCGCGTACAGCTCGCCACCGACATCGACCCCGGCGTGGCCCAGCGCTTCGCGCAGGGCGTATGGCTCGAGGGCGAGAAGCGCCGCACCCTGCCGGCGGCGCTGCGCATTCTCGCCCCGCGCGAAGTGGAGCTGGACATCTGCGAGGGCAAGTACCACCAGGTCAAGCGGATGTTTGTCGCCGTCGGCAACGAGGTGGTCGGGTTACACCGCACCGCCGTGGGCCCGGTACGGCTGGACGATGACCTGGAGCCCGGTGAGTACCGCCCCCTGACGCCGGCCGAGGTCACCGCCCTCGCCGCACCGGACGAGCCCCATGACTGACCCCATTCTGGCGCCACTGTGGCAACGACTGGCCGAATTGCCGGCGCCGCGGTTGGTGGTTGCCGATGAAAACTGCCGCGACGCGCCCTGGCACCGGCTCCCCGCCGACACCCGGGTGCTGAGCAACCGCTGTGACGTGGCCGCCCAGGCCGAGGCCGCCGGCCTCGACAGCCGCTTCAGCGATTTTGACCTCAGTGACTGGACCTCCCCCCCGGCCACGGTGGCCTACCGGGTTTCCAAGGAAAAGCCAGTGGTGCACCACATCATCAACCGCAGCTGGCAGCAGCTGCCGACTGGCGGGCGACTGCTGCTGGCTGGCGAAAAGTCGGATGGTATCAAGACTTATGCCGACAAGGCCGCCGCGCTGTTCGACGACGACACCCGGGCACGCAAGACGGGACGACATTATGTCTGCGAATTGGAGCGCGGCCACGATCGCGACCGACCGCTACTGGATGATCAGGATTACACGCGTATTCGCGAGGTAGCGGCGCAGGAGGGGGTGCGGCTGTTCGGCAAGCCGGGGCTGTTCGGCTGGGATCGGATCGATGCGGGCAGCGCGCTGCTGGTGGACAACCTGCCCGCGCTGTTGGGAGAAAGGCACTACCCGCGCCTGCTGGATCTGGGCTGCGGTTCGGGCTATCTGGCCGCCATGGCGGCGCGCTGGTGCGATGTGGCGGTGGCCACGGACAACAACGCCGCGGCCCTCGCCGTCGCACGACAGACCTTTGCCGCCAACGCTGTCGCGGGGGACGTGGTCGCCGCGGACTGCGGCGCGGGCCTCGAGCCGGGGTTCGACCTGATCCTGTGCAACCCGCCCTTCCATCAAGGTTTCGACGCCTCCCGCGATCTGACCGAGCGCTTTCTGTGCGCCGCCGCGCGGCTGCTGGCCAGCGGCGGTCAGGCGCTGTTTGTGGTCAACGGGTTCATCCCTCTGGAAACCCTGGCCACCCGCCATTTTCGCGACGTCCGGATAGCGGTGCATGAGCGCAGCTTCAAGGTGGTGCAGCTGGGCCGACCCAGCAGGCCCTGAGTCGACCACGACCGTTATCAGTAGGCCGCGACGAACAGGCCGATGATGGCCAGGAAGCTGATCGCCCAGACCAGACTGCGCGCCGAGGCCCAGTCCTTGAGGTAGCAGATGCCGAACAGTACCCGCGACACCACATGAATCACCGCGAGGGTATCGATGGTTCCCTGCGAGGCACCGGCCAGATGGGCGATGATGACCGCGGCGATAAAGGCCGGCAGCGTTTCATAGGTATTCTGCTCCGCCCACTTGGCCCGTTGGGCGGCCCCCTGCAGGGCCGCAAGCTGCGGGCGCGATGCGCTGTTGTCGTAGCGACGCTCCTTGACGAGATCCTTACTTGGCGATGGCCGCCCAGACCTGCGGCAGGATGATGGCGAGGAGGACACACGTAAACGCGACGGTCATGGCACAGCCCTCTGCTGGATTGGAATTCTTGGCTCACTACTGTCGATCAGTTGCTCGCGCGGGTCAACAGCAACTGGAGCTGCTGGGCAACCCGCGACCCCGCGCCCGCAAAGGACAGCCCCTGACGCGCGAACTGACCGGCCACCTCGTTCTGCAGCAGGGCCAGATAGCTGTTGCCGATCAACAAGTAGATTTCGGGGTTGGATCGCTCCATGCGCAGGGCGCGCTCCGCCGTGGCGATGGCCGCCTCATACTGGCCCGCGTCGTGCTGGCGCTGGGCAGTCTGCAGCAGGGTGTCCACTGCGGAAGGCGCGCGCCGCTCCGGTTCGCGCGGTGCCGGCTCGGGCTCGGGGCGCTCGATGACGGTGCGCTCCTGCCGCTCGGGCTCGATACGCTCCTCGACCGGAACCGACTCCCGCTCGCGGTCGGTGACATAGGGTGAGCCCGCACACCCCACCAGCGCCAGCACCCCCGCCAGGGCCGTCGTTCTCGCCAACATACGCATTGCTCGTTACTCCCATCCAAAGGTATCTCGCAGCCACTCCCGCACCGGGCGGCCGCTGTCGCGGGCGCACGATCCGCGCACAACCGGCTCACTGCCACTGACGAAGGGCAAATTACGCGCGCCCGGGCACCCCTCTTCGCTCAGCCGCTGGCCGTCGGCATCCACCCAACGGTACACCACTCCCTCGGGGGGATGCAGCCCCAGTGAATGGTTGGGCATGCCGGCCATCACGTCGGCCCACACCCGCAGGGCGCCGCTGCTGCCGGTCAATGGAGTGCGCTGGTTATCGTCCCGGCCCACCCAGACCACGGCGAGGTGGTCGCCAGTGAAACCGGCAAACCAGCTGTCGCGCTGATCGTTGGTGGTGCCGGTCTTGCCCGCCACCCTCAGGTCCGGCGGCAGCAGAGCCCGCGCGCCGCGCCCGGTGCCGTCGATCATGGCCTCGTGAAGAGCGAACTGCATCAGGTGCATGGTCGCGGCGCTGAAGCGCTGCTCCACCTGATAAGGGTAACGGCGCAGCGGCTCGTTGTCGGCATCGTGCACCGCGTGGATGGAGCGCAGCGGCACATGGAAGCCGCCGGAGGCGATGGTCTGGTAGATCCCCGCCACCTCGAGGGGGCTCATGTCGATGGCCCCCAGCAGCAGGGACGGCAGCTGCGGAATGTTGCCCTCGTAGCCGAGCCGGCGCAGCACCTTGGCGGTTTCGCCGACACCCAGGTCGATGCCCAGGCGCGCCGTGGCCTGGTTGTAGGAGTTGGCCAGGGCGCTGTAGAGCGGCACCTGGCCGTGGCTCTCGCGCGAGTAGTTGCGCGGAGACCACTCCTGGCCGTGGCGCGGCCGGTAGGTGAAGGGTTCGTCGTCGATCAGGGTTGCCAGCGTGTAATCCCCGGGTCGCTCCAGCGCCGCCAGATAGACCGCCGGCTTGATGGTCGACCCCACCTGGCGGCGGGCATCCAACGCCCGGTTGAAACCGGCAAAGCCGGCGCGCCGACCACCGGCGAGGGCGATGATCTCGCCGGTACCGACGTCCACCACCACCGAGGCGGCCTGCAGCGCGTTGCTGTCGATGCGGTAGTCGCGCTCGAGGCGGTCGAGCCGCTCGGCCAGACGCGACTGGAGATTGCGCTGGATGGTCGTGTCCAGACTGGTGAAGATCTTGAGCCCCTCTTCACGCAGGTCCGCATCCCGGTACTCCTCCTGCAGCTGGCGGCGGATCAGGTCCATGAAGGCGGGGAAGCGGTTGAAGGTACCGGTGGGCACGGGCACCACATCCAGAGGTCGCGCCCTGGCCGCAGCCACCTGGCTTGCCGAGGCCACCCCCTGCTCGGCGAGCAGATCGAGCACCACATTGCGCCGGGCCAGCGCTCGCTCCGGATGGTTCCACGGATTGTAGAAGGAGGCCCCCTTCACCACACCCACCAGCAGTGCGATCTGGTGGAGCTCCAGCTCCCGCAACGGCTGCTGGAAGTAATGTCGGCTCGCCAGCCCGAAGCCGTGCACGGCCCGCTGCCCGGTCTGGCCGAGATACACCTCGTTGATGTAGGTCTCGAGTATCTCGTCCTTCTCGTAGTGGAACTCCAGCAGCACGGCCATGACCGCCTCCATGGCCTTGCGCCACAGGCTGCGCTCATGGGTGAGATAGAAGTTTTTCACCAGCTGCTGGGTCAGGGTACTGCCGCCCTGCACCACGCCGCCCGCCCGCAGGTTGGTCCAGAAGGCGCGCAGGATGCCACGCACCGAGATGCCGTGGTGACTGTAGAAGTGGCGGTCCTCGGTGGCCAGCAGGGTGGGCACCAGCAAGGGAGGCAGCTCGTCGAGTCGCACCAGCTCGCGGTCCTCCACCTGGTCGGGGTAGATGCCGCCGATCAACAGGGGCTCCAGACGCACCGGACCGGGTATCGAGCGCCCGGACTCGACCATGCCGTCCAGTGCCCGGCCGCGGAACTGCAACCTCAGGTAGCGCGGTTTTTCGACACCGTCCCAGAATGCGAAGCCCCGGGTATAGAGCTCAAGACTGCTGCCCGACACGCTGTACTGGCCCGGCGAGGTGACCCGCGAACGCTCCCGGTAGCCCAGCTCGACCAGCTCCCGCTGCACGTCGTCCAGCGACAGGTTCTGGCCCTGATACAGCTCGACAGGGCGGCCGTAGACGTGCGCGGGCAGGGACCACTTCTTGCCGTCGAACTTGGCGCGCACCACCACGTCGACCATCACCAGCGCCACGACGCCGGCCAGCACCAGGGCCAGACAGCCGAACACCAGCAAGCGGCGCAGCCAGGCGAAACGACCCTTCGACCGACGGGAACCTTTCCGGGCCTTGCGACCCTTGCCGCGCGATGAGGACTTGCGAGCCAAGCGGGACTCCTTGAAACAGTTTTACAGCCAGCAGCTTTGCAGCCGGTAACAATGGTGGGGATAATACGCGTTTTGCCAGCCAGCCTCTAACAGGAAACCCGTCGCGATGGATCAGGACAAGCAGCAGGACACCCTCAACAACGATCGGCACGACCGCTACGACGTTTACGGACTGGGCGCTGCTCTGGTTGACACGGAGCTGGAAGTCACCGATGACGACCTCGCTCAGCTCGGTGTCGACAAGGGCCTGATGACCCTGGTGGACGAGGCGCGGCAACAGGAACTGATGGAGGCCCTCAAGGATCACCTGGTGGCGTCGACCCGCGCCAGTGGCGGCTCGGCGGCCAACAGCATGATCGCGGTCAGCGGCTTCGGCGGCCGCGCCTTCTTCTCCTGCCGCGTGGCCAATGACGACAACGGTCTTTTCTACCTCAACGACCTTGCGCGAGCGGGCATCGGCTACCGCAACGGCGAGCTGCCCGAAGGCATCACCGGCAAGTGTCTGGTGCTGATCACGCCGGACGCCGAGCGCACCATGAACTCCTTCCTCGGCATCAGCGAGTCCCTGGCCAGCGACCACCTGTCGCCCGATGCCCTGCAACGCTCCAGAACGCTCTATGTGGAAGGCTACCAGGTCACCTCCACCAGCGGGCGCGGCGCGGCCCTGAAAGCCATCGAGCTGGCGCGGGAAAACGGTGTGGAAGTGGCCCTCAGCCTATCCGATCCCGGCATTGTCCAGCACTTCCGCGACGGCCTCGGCCAGATGGTCGGGGACGGCGTCGACCTGCTGTTCTGCAACCGGGAGGAAGCCCTGCACTGGACCGGAGCGGACGACATGGAAAGCGCCGCCGAGCGCATGAAGGTCAGCGCCGCGAGCTTTGCCATTACGCTCGGCAAGGAGGGCGCGCTGGTCTGGGACGGCACCACCATGGCCAGGGTGCCGGGGACGCCAGTGACCGCCGTGGACACCAATGGCGCGGGCGACATGTTTGCCGGTGCCTATCTCTACGCCCGCAGCCAGGGGCACCCGGCCACCCGCTGTGCGGCGTTTGCGAACCTGGCCGCAGCCACGGTGGTGGGTCAGTACGGCCCGCGCCTGGAAACCTCCCAGTACCGCATGATTGCCCGCAGCTTCGACTGGGAGGCCTGATCGGGCGCCTGATCGGGGCCGGAGGCTTCAGCCCGCCTCGAGCGCCTCGCGCAGGTCCGCCAGGGCCGCGCCGGCCCGCTCCAGGCGGAGCGCCAGTGCCAGAGAATGATTGGGCAGCAGGCCGAATCCGCTGCCGTTGAGTACCATCGGGCTGCGCAGGGGACGCTGGGTACCCTCCAGCTCGAGAATGAGCCGATTGAGGGCCGGCATGGCCTGCCGCTGACGCAGCACCTCGGCGAAATCCTGCTCCACCGCCTGCAGGTAGTGCAGCAGGGCCCAACTGGAGCCGCGTGCCTCGTAGAACACCCGGTCGACCCGCAACCGCGGCGTGCGCACTTCCACCAGCCCGCGCTGTTCGCGACGCTCGCGACCGAGCGCCTCGGTGGAGACCCGCGCCGGATCCACCCAGACGCCGACACTGGCGTTGAGCCGGGTCGCCTGCTGATCCAGGCGCAACGCCACCTGGGCCAGCCACTGTTCGAGCTGCCAGGCGCGGGCATAAAAGTGTGCATCGGCCGCATCGTCGTCCACCAGCCGCGCCAGATAACGCTCCGTGGCGGCCAGGCCATGCCGATACTCGCGCTCGGGGGCCGGCAGCTTCCAGCGGGTGCTGTCCGCGGCAAAACGTGACACAGCCTCGGCCAGATCCTCGTCGCTCCGCCCCCCTTCACGGGGGCGCGACTTGGCACGCTCCAGCGCCGCCGACATATCGCGCACCTGCAGCAGTACGCCGTACTCCCA
>JBJHAZ010000052.1:0-10039 GCA_050485225.1 Gammaproteobacteria bacterium | reverse complement strand
TTCCGATCGTCCGCAGGTCTGATCCATGGAGCTGTATGTGCTCCGTCATGGCGAAGCGTCTCCCGGTGTGCCCGACGGTGACCGGCCGCTGACCGAACGTGGCCGCCAGCAGACCAGGGCGGTCCTGCAATCCCGTCAGGCGGAGTTGGCGGCGGTGGATCTGGTGATCACCAGCCCCTTGCGTCGTGCCCGCGAAACCGCCGCATTGGCCTTGCCCCACACCGCACCGCAGGCGCGGCTGCTGGTCAGTGAGCTGCTGGTTCCCGAGGGGAGCCCCGATCGTCTGCTGGCCTTTCTTGCCGAGATGTCGCCCGAACGCTGCCTGCTCGTCGGTCACCAGCCGTTGGCCGGCACCCTGCTGGGCGTGATGACGGGTACCGGGCCACTGGCGTTGATGACCAGCGGCCTGGCCAGTCTGGAGGTCTTTGCGTGGTGTCGTGACGGCGCGCGGGAGCGCTGGTTGCAGGGCCCCTGAGCGGGGCGAGGCAGGCGTGCCGTCCTGCAGAGTCCGCAGCAGGCAGCACCGCCCGTAAAGATCAGCAATTGATCAGCGACAGGAATTCGGAGCGAGTGGCCTGATTGTCCCGGAAGGCACCCAGCATGGCGGAGGTCTTCATCACCGAATTCTGCTTCTCCACGCCACGCATCATCATGCACATGTGCTTGGCCTCGATGATGACGGCCACGCCGGCCGCACCGGTCACCGACTCGATGGTGCTGGCAATCTGGGTGGTCAGGTTTTCCTGAATCTGCAGCCGACGGGCATACATGTCCACGATGCGCGCGACCTTGGACAGCCCCAGGACCTTGCCGTTGGGGATGTAGGCGGCATGGCATTTGCCGACAAAGGGCAGCAGGTGGTGCTCGCACATGGAGTACAGTTCGATGTCCTTGACGATGACCATTTCGCTGGCGTCGCTGGGAAAGAGCGCGTCGTTGATGACTTCATCGAGGGTCTGGTGGTAACCGCGCGTCAGGAACTCGAAGGCCTTGGCTGCCCGTTGCGGGGTGTCGGCAAGACCTGGGCGCTGTACATCCTCACCGATGGCAGTGATGATGTTGGCGAAAGAGTCTTTGAGGATATCCATCGAATTGTCCATGAAGGGTAATATTGGCGGTCAATAACCTACGTCAATAGTGCAGTTTCGTAAAGTTAAAATTACCGCGCCGGAGGATCGATGCACGCGGCCACAGACTATATGCAGGACCTGGTAACCATTCGTGACTTTATCCGGTGGGGTGCAAGCCGCTTCAATCAAGCCCGCCTGTTTTTCGGTCACGGGACCGACAATGCCTGGGATGAGGCCGTTTTTCTGGTGCTGAGTGCGATCAATCTGCCTCCCGACACCGATGCGCGGGTGCTCGACGCACGGCTGACCGGCGATGAAAAGCAGCGGGTCGCCATGTTTCTCGAGCGTCGTATCAACGAGCGCCTGCCGGCGCCCTACATTACCGGCGAGGCCTGGTTTGCGGGCCTGCCCTTTCATGTTGACGAACGTGTGCTGATTCCGCGCTCGCCGATCGCCGAGCTGGTGGAGCACGGTTTCGAGCCCTGGCTGTCCGACGAGCCCGGTCGCATTCTCGACCT
Source organism: Gammaproteobacteria bacterium (assembly GCA_050485225.1). Taxonomy (GTDB): domain Bacteria; phylum Pseudomonadota; class Gammaproteobacteria; order Pseudomonadales; family Porticoccaceae; genus JBJHAZ01. Next base: position 8,451 of record JBJHAZ010000052.1, on the reverse strand, counting down.
GTGCGCGGGCAGTGGCTGCATCGGTATTGCCTGCGCTCTGGTGTTTCCGGGCGCCCGGGTGGATCTGGCGGACATTTCCGGCGATGCCCTGGTCGTGGCGCAGGACAACATCGACCGTCACGAACTGGCCGGACGTGTGCACGCCATTCAGTCGGATCTGTTTTCGGGGCTGGCCGATGCTCGCTACGACCTGATCGTCAGCAATCCGCCCTATGTGGATGCGGAGGACTTTGCCGGGATGCCACCGGAATACCGGCACGAGCCTGAACTGGCACTGGTATCCGGGCAGGACGGCCTCGACTTCACCCGACGCCTGTTGCGGGAAGCCCCGTACCATCTTGAACCCCACGGTGTCCTGATTGTCGAGGTCGGCAACTCGGCAGGGGCTTTCGATGCCGCTTTTCCGGAGTTTCCGGTCACCTGGCTGGAATTCGAGCGCGGCGGGCACGGCGTGTTCGTCATTTCCCGGGAGCAGTTGGTCGCCGCGCTCGAGCAGTGCGATATCTGACGCGGATGCCGGCATGGCGGTGAGTGCAGTCTGTGCGGCATAATGGGCTGCCCGGGCGAACTGTTGGCCCTGTCCTGATCGGATTCCTGATTTCAGCGGGAGAAGTACCCATCCATGAACAACCGATTGTCTATCCTCGCCGGCCGATTCTGCGGGCTGGTACTAATTCCGATACTGACGCTGCAAGGGTGTGCCCACCCGGTTGTCTCGCCGCAGGAGGCCGAGGTCGAAGTGCCGGAGTGTGCAGTGCCTTCCCCTGTGGAGCCGATATGCCCGGTGGTGGAGCCGGAAGTGGTGGAGCGGGTGATCAAGCGTACCGTGGTGGTTTCCCAGCCTCGCGCAGAGGAAGCCCTGTCGGTGATCGGCGCGGTGGAGACGGTCCGGGTCGATCCGCCCGGTGTGCACCTGGACGCCCGCATCGATACCGGTGCTACCACCAGCTCGATCCATGCCGATGACAAGCAGGAGTTCGAGCGCGACGGTCGTCGCTGGGTGCGGTTCAGTCTCAGCGACGTAACCGACGAGGCGCTGCGCAACATCGAACTGCCTCTCGAGCGGACGGTGCTCATCAAGCGCCACAATGCCGATTCGGTGCGTCGCTATGTGGTGCGTATGTGGATCACCCTGGGTGATGTCCGCGAGCATGTGGAGGTGACCCTGGCCGATCGCGGCGACTTTGAGTACCCGGTCCTGATTGGTCGTAACTTCCTCACCGATACCGCCCTGGTGGATGTGAGTCGCCAGTATCTGGTGACCACCCCATGAGCAGGAAAGGATTTCGTCTGCAGGTCTACATCATTTCGGCCCTGTTGCTCGCGGTCGGACTCGGTCTGACACTCTACAAGGTGTTCGCCCTCGGTTTTCCGTTGTTTCCCGGTGAGTCGCGCGAGGTCTGGACACTGGAATCCAAGGTGACCTTCGCGCCCTCGGGTGGCCCCGTCGATGTGCATCTGACGCTGCCCCAGACCGCGGGCGGTTGGGACGTGCTCGATGAGTATTTCGCGTCATCGGGATTCGGATTCAGCGTCGAGGACGGTCAGGAGCGCCGCGCGCGCTGGACCCGCCGGGAGCTGACCGAGCCCGCCACCCTGTATTACAAGGCTCAGGTTTCCCGCAAGGTGCTCGAACCACTGGACGACTCGCCGGTGCGCCTCCCGCGCCCACGCATGATGGAGCCCGATGTCCGGGTCGCCATGGAGAGGCTGGTGGAATTTGTCGATCAGCAGTCCTCCAACGCGGAAAGCTTCGCCTCGCTGCTGGCTCGCGAACTGAATCGCAATGAACCGATGCAGGATGCCGCCTACCTGCTCGGCGGTCGCGACGCCGACGTGCTGCGGTTGATGGAAGATGTACTGACCATGGCCGGGATCCCGTCCCAGCGCATTCGCGGGGTGTTTCTCGAGGACGGCCGTCGGCGCCAGACCATGACCGAACTGGTGGAGGTCCACAACGGCGATCGCTGGGTGGTAGTGGACCCCCGCAATGGCGCCATCGGCCTGCCCACCGACTTTTTTGTCTGGCTGCGCGGCAACGCACCCATGCTGGATGTGGTGGGTGGGCGCAACTCCCGACTGGAGTTCGCCATCGTCCGCAATACCCTGCCGGTCAAGACGGTCCTGATGATGGAGCACAGCAGCGGCGACATGCCGCTGATCGATTTTTCCATCTACTCGCTGCCGGTGGAGCACCAGAGCGTTTTCAAGACCCTGCTGCTGATTCCGGTGGGTGCCCTCGTGGTGGTGCTGTTGCGCATTTTCGTCGGTGTGAAGACCTCGGGCACCTTCATGCCCATCCTCATTGCGCTGGCCTTCATCCAGACCACTCTGGTGGCCGGGCTGGTCATCTTTGTGGCGGTGGTATCGGCCGGCCTGTGGATACGCTCCTACCTCAGTCACCTCAATCTGCTGCTGGTGGCGCGAATATCCGCGGTGATCATTCTGGTGGTATTCCTGATGGCGGCCATCAGTGTTGCCAGCTACAAGCTTGGCATTGACCAGGCGCTGTCGGTCACCCTGTTTCCCACCATCATCCTGTCCTGGACCATCGAGCGCATGTCGATTCTCTGGGAGGAAGAGGGGCCGCGCGAGGTGGTGACCCAGGGTGGCGGCAGTCTCGCCGTGGCGGTCGTGGCCTACCTGCTGATGACCAATTTTCTGATCAAGCACTGGACCTTCAACTTTCCCGAGCTGATCATCGCACTGCTCGGATGCATCATCCTGATCGGCCAGTATCGGGGTTACCGGCTGTCCGAGCTGTATCGCTTCCGTCACCTGAAGGATCTGTAGCGTGCTGTTCATCTGGCCCTGGGAATTGCGCAGGATGGGTGTGCTGGCCATGAACCGGCGCAACAATGAATACATTGCCCGCTGCAACCCTCGCTCGCGCTATCCGATCGTGGACAACAAACTGCTCACCAAGCGGGCGGCGGAGGCCTGGGGCATGGCCGTGCCCGAGCTGTGCGGCGTGATCGAGTCCCAGTTTCAGGTGGCGCATCTCAGGGAGCAGCTCAAGGAACTCGAAAGCTTCGTGATCAAGCCCGCGCAGGGCAGCGGTGGCAAGGGCATCCTGGTGATTACCCGTCGCGAGGGCGGCCTGTTCTACAAGGCCAGCGGCGTTGCCGTGACCCTTGAGGACGTGGAGCGCCACATATCCAATATTCTCTCCGGCCTGTACAGCCTGGGCGGACGGCTCGACGTGGCCATGATCGAGAAGCTGGTGGAGTTCGACGAGGTGTTCGCCGACTACAGTTACGAGGGCGTTCCCGATATCCGCGTCATCGTCTACCAGGGCTTTCCGGTGATGGCCATGCTGCGTTGTTCCACCCACGCCTCCGATGGCAAGGCGAACCTCCATCAGGGCGCCGTCGGCGTGGGGCTCGATATCGGTTCCGGCAAGGCATCCTTCGCGGTCCAGGCCAATCGACGGGTGCACAAGCACCCAGATACCGGGCACGATTTCACCCGTCTCGAAGTACCGTACTGGCACCAGATCCTGCGGCTGGCCGCTGGATGCTACGACATGACCGGACTGGGCTATCTGGGCGCGGACGTGGTACTCGACAAGTCCCGGGGACCCCTGATTCTCGAGCTCAATGCCCGCCCCGGGCTGGCGATCCAGATCGCCAATCGCACCGGGCTGATGCATCGGCTGCGCCGGATCGACCAGCTGCCGCCCATGCCCGATGTGGATCAGCGTGTTGCCACCTCGATTCGACTGTTTGCGGGCAAGAGCGGCTTTGATTGTGACTGAACGCGCCTTCCGCACCGGCAGCTGGGGGGCTATAATGCCGCCCAGCTACAATCATCACTGACAATACTATCTGGAGGCATTCAATGCGCCGTACCCGATTCACCTGGATTTTCGCCGCCTTGGCCGCCCTGGTCATCAGCGCCTGTGGTTCCGAGCGGGAAGAAGTCTCGCTGTCTTCTGCCCAGGAGCAGGCTGTCGCCGAGCGCCTTGCGCCGGAAGGCCGGGTGGCCATGCAGGGTGACGCAGCGACTGCCCCGGCCGCCAGTGCCGCGGCGGGTGGTGCCGAGCGCACCCCGAGTGAGATCTATACCGCTCACTGCGCCGCCTGCCACACCACCGGTGCCGCCGGTGCTCCCAAGACTGGCGAGGCTTCCGATTGGGAACCCCGTGTCGCCCAGGGCATGGATGTGGTCTACGAACACACCATCTCGGGCATTCGCGGCATGCCGCCCCGCGGTCTTTGCATGACCTGTTCCGACGAGCAGCTGCACGCGGTCGTGGACTGGATGCTGGAGCAGAACTGATTCTGCCTTCCATCGGATCACCAAGGGCCCTGCGGGGCCCTTTTTCGTGGGGGCGGCATCGTCTCGTGTTTCGGGAAGGCGGGGGCAGGGGGCCGGCGTGTACTGCTCAGCCTTCCGCGAACAGATCCTTGAGCGCGTCCAGTGACTGCCGCCCCCGGGCCTGCCGCACGGCCTCGTTGTTTTCGCCAAAGCCCTCCCGCTCCACATCTTCCTCGGGCAGCTCGTCGAGAAAGCGGCTGGGTGTGGTCAGACTGACCTCGCCGAACTGCTTGCGCCGCGAGGCCAGAGTCAGGGTGAGAGTGCGCTGCGCGCGGGTAATCCCCACGTAGGCGAGGCGGCGCTCCTCCTCGATGTTGCCCTCGTCGATGCTGGTGCGGTGGGGCAGCAAGTCCTCCTCCATGCCGATGATGAACACATGGGGAAACTCCAGGCCCTTGGCCGAGTGCAGGGTCATCAGGTGTACGCGGTCGTCGGCGGACTCCTCTTCCTGCCGCTCCATCAGGTCGCGCAGCAGCAGCTTGCTGATGGCGCTTTCGATGGGGTTGGCCTCGTCCTCATCGGCGCGTTCGAGTGAGGTTTTCAGTTGCTCCACCAGCAGCATGACATTCGCCATACGGTTTTCGGCCACCCGGGCGCTGCTGGCATTCTGGTGCAGCCAGTCGAGGTAATCGATGTCGGACAGCAACCGCTCGATGGTGCCGATGGGGTTGTTGCCGGCGCAATCGCGCACGATACCGTCGAACCAGTGCTTGAAGCGCTGCAGCTTTTCCAGATGCTGCTCGCCGATCTGCGCCTGCAGACCCACCTCATCGATGGCGCGCAACAGGGGGATTTCACGGCCCCCGGCGTAGGTGGCGAGTTTCTCGAGCGTCGCCGGACCGATCTGCCGGCGCGGCGTGTTGATGATGCGCAGGAAGGCATTGTCGTCGTCGGGGTTGATGATCAGCCTGAGGTAGCCGAGCAGGTCCTTGATTTCCTGGCGGGCGAAGAACGAGGTGCCGCCGCTCATCCGGTAGGGCACGGCCGCGGCCTGGAGTTTCATTTCCAGCAGTCGCGCCTGATGGTTGCCGCGATACAGCACCGCGAAGTCGCGGAACTGGCAGCCCCGTTTGAGGCGCATGTCGAGAATTTCGCTGACCACCCGCTCGCACTCGGTCTCCTCGTTGGTACAACGAATGATCCGGATCGGCTCGCCCAGACCCAGCTCGCTCCACAGGGACTTGGAGAAGACGTGGGGGTTGTTGTCGATCAGGCGGTTGGCGGAGCGCAGGATACGGGCTGTGGAGCGGTAGTTCTGCTCCAGTTTGATGATCTCGAGTTCGGGAAAATCGGTCTGTAATTGCACCAGGTTTTCGGGGCGCGCACCGCGCCAGGCATAGATGGACTGGTCGTCGTCGCCGACCACCGTCAGGCGGCGACCGGGCTCCACCAGCAGGCGCACCAGCTGGTACTGGGCCAGGTTGGTGTCCTGGTACTCGTCCACCAGCAGGTAGCGGATGCGGTTGCGCCATTTCTCCAGCGCCTCGGGGTGGCTCTGGAACAGTTCGACGGGCAGCAGGATCAGGTCGTCGAAATCCACCGCGTTGTAGGTTCTCAGTGCCTGGTGGTAGCGCTCGTACAGCAGTGCCATGGCCTGCTCGCCACCGCTCGCAGCCTGGGAGAGCACCTGTTGTGGCGTCAGCAGCTCGTTCTTCCAGGCCGAAATGCGGTGCCTCACCATGTCCAGGTGGTCCGGATCCAGCTCGTTGCCGCGCAGCATCAGCTCCTTGAGGAGCACCTGGCTGTCGTCGGCGTCGAAGATCGAGAAGCCGGACTTGCGTCCCAGCAGGCGCGCCTCACTGCGAATGATGTTGAGGCCCAGGTTGTGGAAGGTGGATACGGTGAGCCCGCGTGAAGCGTTGCCCTTGAGGAGCCGCGCGGCACGCTCCTTCATCTCCCGCGCGGCCTTGTTGGTAAAGGTGACGGCGGCGATATGGCGCGCCTGCAGGCCGCACTCCTCGATCAGCCAGGCGATCTTGCGGGTGATCACGCTGGTCTTGCCACTGCCGGCGCCGGCGAGCACGAGCAGGGGGCCATCGATATGGCAAACAGCGGCGCGTTGCTGTGGATTGAGTTGGGTCACACCTGGGCCTGGTCACACGTGGCGGGGCATTGTAGCAATCGGTCGGACGCCCGTCATGGGCGGCTTGTAGCTGGCCTGTGCCTATTCCAGCCGGTAGCCCAGTGCTTCGCCAAGGTGTTCCGGGTGCACGGTGCTCGTCCCCTCCAGGTCGGCGATGGTACGTGCGGTTTTCATCACCCGGTGCCAGCTGCGGGCGGTCAGCCCCAGTCGGTCAACGGCCGCGCTCAGCAGGGATTTGCCCCGGGCGTCCAGTTGACAGACCGCTTCGAGCTCGCGATTGCCCAGCCGGGTGTTCAGGCAACCCTGGCGGCCCTGTTGGCGCTGGCGTGCTCGCCGAACCCGTGCGCGTACGGTGTCGCTCGGCTCGCCGGGACTGGCGGTAGCCAGATCCTGTGGCGGCAGGGCCGGTACTTCCACCTGCAGGTCGATCCGATCCAGCAGGGGCCCCGAGAGGCGTCCACGGTAGCGCTGCACCTGATCGGGGGTGCAGCGGCAGTTGCGGCTGCCGCTCAGCCCGCAGGGGCAGGGGTTCATGGCGGCGATCAGCTGAAAGCGTGCCGGGTAACAGATCCGGCTGTGAACTCGGGAAATGTGGATTTCGCCGGATTCGAGCGGTTGGCGCATCACATCGAGGACCTTGCGTGGGAATTCCGGTAACTCGTCGAGAAACAGGACTCCGTGATGGGCGAGCGAAATCTCCCCCGGTCTGGGGTGACTGCCACCACCCACCAGTGCCGCGGCCGAGGCGGTGTGATGGGGGGCGCGTATGGGCGGCACATGAAACCCGCGTCGCTGCAGACCGGCTACCGAGTGAATGGCGGCAACTTCGATGGCCTGCTCGCGCTCCAGGGGTGGCAGGATGGAGGGCAGCCGGCTGGCCAGCAGTGTCTTGCCGGAGCCGGGTGGGCCGATAAACAGCAGGTTGTGGGCGCCGGCGGCAGCGATTTCCAGGGCCCGGCGCGCGCGATGCTGGCCGATCACGTCGGCAAGATCCGGGTGGGATTCGTCGTCGTGGGGTATTTCGGACGTGGCCGGCGTCAGCGGTTGCCGACCGTGGAGGTGGGCGCAGACCTCCAGCAGGTGACCGGCGGGCAGCAGGCCGGTGTGACCGGAGAGTGCCGCCTCGGTACCGTTGGCGCGGGGCAGAATCAGCCGGTGCTTCAGGGGCTGGCAGGCGAGGGCACTCGGCAGTGCCCCGGTGACCGGCCTCAGTTCGCCGGACAGTGCCAGTTCGCCGACAAATTCGCTGCCTTCCAGAGCCGTGAGCGGGATCTGCCCGGAGGCCGCCAGGATGCCGATGGCAATGGGCAGGTCGAAGCGGCCGCCTTCCTTGGGCAGGTCGGCGGGGGCGAGGCTGATGGTGATACGGCTGGCCGGAAAGTCGAGATGGCTGTTGAGAATGGCGCTGCGGACCCGGTCCTTGCTCTCCTTCACGGCGGTTTCGGCAAGCCCGACGATGGACAGGCTCGGCAGTCCCGCGGACAGGTGCACCTCCACCGTGACCGGTGGCGCCTCGATGCCGCGCTGGGCGCGACTGCGAACAATAGCCAGTGACATCTTCCCTCCCTGGAAGCATCCGTGGTGTGGTTGTAAAGCGGCTTCCCGTCAGGCCGCCGACGGTTCAGTCCGGGTCGCTTTCCCGTTTGCTGACCTCGGCCTCGAGCTCGGCCAGCTGGCGTTCAAGCCGGTGCAGCAGCTCGCGGCTGCGTGCCAGAACCGCCTTCTGGGCCTCGAACTCGTCCCGGGTGACCAGATCCATTTTTTCCAGTGTGCTGTTGATGGCGGCCTTGAGCTGATCCTGCAGCTCGCGACCGATACCCGCTGCGCCCTCGCCGAACAGGCGATTGAACTGGTCTAAAAATTGTTGCTTGACGCGATCGTCGGCCATGGCTGCTCTCCGGGGCGCAGGGAATCAAGACGGCACATTTGCCCCGGATTGTACCAAAGGGCATTGCGTCGCGTCGGCGAACGTCAAGTTGAACCATATTGGTGCGTTTTTCGGTCTCGAGCGTGACGCTGCGGCTCCGACTTGGTGCGCCGTCCGTACC
>JBJHAZ010000051.1:0-10276 GCA_050485225.1 Gammaproteobacteria bacterium | reverse complement strand
CTCCAATACCGCATGACACAACACCAGATCCCAGCTGCGTTCCGGCCCCGCACCAGCGGCATCGGCGAGCCCCGCCGGCTGGCCCAGCGCCTGCAGCGGCCCATTGCACCACTCGATCTCGGATTGAAGCCCCAGTACTGCTGCGCGTTTCCTGGCCTCGGTCAGCATGCGGGCAGACAGGTCATTGACCGTCACCCGGTGCCCGGCGGCGGCCAACTCCAGCGCCAGCTGGGCAAGGCCGGCGCCGGCATCCAGTATCTCCAGCGGCCCGCGCTCACCCATCTGCTGCAACCCCTGTTCGAGGTCGCGCCTCAACACCTCGAGGCGCACACGTCCCTTCAAGCCGCCGTAGATACGCCGCTCGAAGTGCTCGGCCATTTCATCAAAATTGCGATCGCCGTTCATGACGGGGCTCCATCCGGCAGGGGCAGGTCGAGGTTCGGCACACAGAGGCCTCCCGGGTTGTCCAGCTGTTGTCCGCAATTGCATTTACGGAGCGTATTCTCTAGTCTCGGAATCGCCATAGACTGAAACCGGAGGAATTTTCATGGCTAACGAGGGTTACCACGAGCCCGTTGAAGAACTCAATGACGACGTGCGCGACATGCACCGCGCCATCACCTCGCTGATGGAAGAGCTGGAAGCGGTGGACTGGTACAACCAGCGGGTGCATGCCACCAAGGACGAGGAACTGAAAAAGCTCCTGATCCACAACCGCGACGAGGAGAAGGAACACGCCGCGATGATGCTTGAGTGGATCCGCCGCCGCGACGACTTCTTCGACAAGCAGCTGCGCAAGTTTCTCTTCAAGGACGGGGACAAGATCGAGCACGACTGAGTTCGGCCCACCCCGGTCGCCTGCGGCTGATCGCTCTTCCCGGGGCGGTCAGCTCAGCGACTCGCGAAACTGTGTCGTCGCAGCTTCGATTTCCTCCTGCAGCTCCAGCCACTCCTCTTCGGCTTCCGCCAACGCCTTGCGCAGGTTGCCCTGCTCCTTCAGCAGCGCCTGCAACTCCGATTGGCGCGCGCCGCTGTACAGATCGGCGTCGTTGAGCTGCTCATCAATCCCTCCCAATGCCGCCTGGCAACGCTCGAGATTCTTCTCCAGCTGCTCCACCCGCTTGCGCTTTGGGCTGAGGCTCTGACGAAACTCCGCTTCCAACCGCTTGCGATCGCGCTGGCCCGCTTTCGAGCCGGCCGCCGGCGCTGACGTCTGACCGGCGGCATTCTGCTGCTGCGCCTGCCAGCGCTGGTAATCCTCCAGATCGCCATCGAAGCGCTCCACCACGCCGGCGTGTACCAGATAGAACTCATCCACCACACTGCGCAGCATGTGACGGTCGTGAGACACCACCACCACGGCGCCGGCAAAATCCTGCAGGGCCAGCTCCAGCGCGGTGCGCATGGCCATGTCCAGGTGGTTGGTGGGCTCGTCGAGCAGGACCAGGTTGGGCCGTTGCCAGATCAGCAGGGCCAGGGCGAGACGGGTCTTCTCGCCACCGGACAACGGCGCCACCGGCGCCAGCGCCGCGTCGCCGCGAAAACCGAAGCCGCCGAGATAATCCCGCAGCGACTGATCGGTAGCCTCCGGAGACAAGCGCTGCAGATGCAGCAGCGGCGAAGCCGCGCTGTCGAGCGCCTCAAGCTGATGCTGGGCGAAGTAGCCGATGCGAAGTTTCTCGGCCTTGCGGATCTGCCCGCTGCGGGGCTCCAGCTGGCCGGCCAGCAGCTTGACCAGGGTGGACTTGCCGGCGCCGTTCAGGCCGAGCAGGCCGAGGCGTGCGCCGGGCTGCAGGTCGAAGGCGATGCGATTGAGCACCGTCACATCACCGTAGCCGGCGGTCACCTCATCGAGAGCAAGGAAGGGCGAGCTGAGGTCATCCGGCTCGAAGAAACTGAACTCGATGCCGCTGGCGGCCTGCAGTGGCGCGGACAGCTCGAGCTTTTCCAGCGCCTTGAGGCGACTCTGGGCCTGCTTGGCCTTGGTGGCCTTGGCGCGGAAACGATCGACAAACTTCTGCAGGTGGGCGCGCTGACGCTGCTGTTTCTCGAAGGCCGCCTGCTGCTGTATCAACTGCTCGCTGCGCTGACGCTCGAAGGCGGAGTAGTTGCCGCGATAGGCATTGAGGGTACCGTGCTCGATATGCACCACCGTATCCACCAATCCGTCGAGGAATTCACGGTCGTGGGAGATCACGATCAGGGTGCCGGGATAGCGGCGCAGCCAGTTTTCGAGCCACAGCACGGTTTCGAGATCGAGGTGGTTGGTGGGCTCGTCCAGCAACAGGATTTCGGATGGCTTCAGCAGGGCTCGCGCCAGATTGATGCGCATGCGCCAGCCACCGGAAAAACTGGCCACCGGCTCGCGCTGACGAGCCTCGGAGAACCCCAGCCCGGCCAACAGCTGGGCCGCCTCCGCTTCACGGGCATAACCGCCCAGAGCCTCGAAGCGGTCGTGCAGCTCGCCGACGGCGTGGCCGTCCGCGCCGTGTTCCCGGGTGGCAACAATGGCTTGCTGGAGCTGGCGAAATGCCACGTCACCGTCGAGGGTGAAGTCCAGCACGCTGCGCTGCGACGCTTCCACCTCCTGCTCGACCCAGGCCATGGGCGGATTGCCGGCAATCTCCACCTCACCCCGGTCGGCGTGCAGCTGGCCGCGCAGCAGCCCAAACAGCGAGGATTTTCCCGTGCCGTTCTCGCCCACAAGGCCCACTTTCTGCCCCGAGTGGATCAGCAGGTCTGCATCATCGAGCAGCACGCGACTGCCGCGCAGCAGTTGTACTCCGGCAAGACGGATCATGGGGCTCCGGAATCGGCAGTCATGCGCAAGCTCAGCAGTTGACCGCGGGAATCAGCGGCGGCGCACTGCGGTCCAGTGCCAGGCCGGTGAAATCGAACAGGGCGGTGTCGGCCAGCTGCGAGGGCTGGACATTGCAGATGGCGGCGAAGATGGTTTCCAGCCGACCGGGGTGCTGACGCTCCCAGCCCTGCAGCATCTCCTTGATCACCTGCCGCTGCAGGTTGTCCTGGGAACCGCACAGGTTGCAGGGGATGATGGGAAATTCCTTGAGCACGGCGTACTGCTCCAGGTCCGCCTCGCGGCAATAGGCCAGCGGACGGATAACGATGTTGCGCTTGTCGTCGCTGAGTAGCTTGGGCGGCATGGCCTTGAGCTTGCCGCCGTAGAACATGTTGAGGAACAGGGTCTCGATGATGTCGTCGCGGTGGTGCCCCAAGGCAATCCTGGTGGCACCGATCTCCTCGGCGAAGCCGTACAGGGTGCCGCGGCGCAGGCGCGAACAGAGGCCGCAGTAGGTGCGATTCTCGGGCACCAGTTCGGTCACGATGCTGTAGGTGTCCTTCTCGAGAATGTGGAACGGCACGCCGAGGCCGCTCAGGTAGTTGGGCAGCACCTCTTCGGGAAACCCCGGCTGCTTCTGGTCCAGGTTGACCGCCACGATCTCGAAATCGATGGGCGCGGTCTGCTGCAGGTTGAGCAGGATATCGAGCATGCCGTAGGAATCCTTGCCGCCGGACAGGCAGACCATGACCTTGTCGCCCTCTTCGATCATGTTGAAGTCGGCGATGGCCTTGCCGACGTTGCGGCGCAGGCGCTTCTGCAGCTTGTTGAATTCGAGCTTGGCTTTGCGGGTCGGTTCGATCATGGCGATAACGCGGGTACGGCGCGGATGAAAACGGGGCGCCATTGTAAGGCTTTGCGGCGGCCGGCTCCAATCCCACGGGCATTGACCCCGGCCGGTCCATGGACGCCAGTAAAATCAACCCTGTATGATAATCTCCTGCTGGCAGTTCCCCAGACAGCGTTGCGCGGATGCTCCACTGCCCGCGCCGCGAAACACTACCGGAGGTAACAACCATGTCCCAGGTCAAGACCTACACAGCGCAGCGCGGACTGGACGCCGCCACCCACAAGGTGCTGCGCAACACCTATTTCCTGCTCGGCCTGACGCTGCTGGCGAGCGCCTTCACCGCCACCGTATCCACCGTGGTGGGCATCGGCTGGGGCGCAGCACTGGTGATGAACCTGATCGCACTGGGGCTGGTGTGGTTCGTGCTGCCGAAAACCGCCAACTCCGCCAAGGGACTGGGTGTGGTGTTCGCCTTCACCATGCTGCTGGGCGCCTCACTCGGCCCTACCCTCAACCACTACCTTGCCACCGCCAACGGCGGCCAGCTGGTGATGCAGGCGCTCGGCACCACCGCGCTGGTGTTCTTCGGCCTTTCCGCCTTCGTGCTGACCACCCGCAAGGACTTCAGCTTCATGGGCGGTTTCCTGCTGGTGGGCCTGATCGTGGTGCTGGTTTCCATGCTGGCGCTGGTGGTGATGAGCTATTTCGGCATGCAGGTCAGCGGCGCTTTCCTGGCCCTCAACGGCGCCATCGTGCTGCTGATGTCGGGTTTCATCCTGTTCGAAACCAGCCGCATCGTGAACGGCGGCCAGACCAACTACATCCTGGCCACCACCAGCCTGTACCTGAGCATCTACAACCTGTTTGTGGCCCTGCTGCACCTGCTCGGCATGAGCAACGACTGACCGGCGCCCGAGCCATGCGTTTCTGCCTGTTGATACTCGCCGCGCCCGGCTCGGCCGGGGCGCGATCCGCGTATCACTTCACCCGCGCCGCCCTCGCCCAGGGGCATGAGATCCGCCGCCTCTTTTTCTATCACGAGGGCGTCCACAACGCCTCGGCGCTGACCGCGCCGCCGCGCGATGAGGAACACCTCACCATGGAGTGGGCCGAGCTGATTGCGGCCCATCGGTTGCCGGCCACGGTCTGTGTGGCCTCCGGTGTGCGCAAGGGCGTGGTCGACGACCGACAGGCACAGCGCCTGGAGCGCGAACAGGGCAACCTGCGCGCCGGCTTCAAGGTGGCCGGACTCGGCGATCTTGTCAGCGGCGCGGCAGAAGCCGACCGTCTGATCACCTTCGGACCCTGACCGTGTCGACCCGCCTGCTGTTCGTCGTCCGCCGCCCCCCCTACGGGGACACCCTCTCCCGCGAAGCCCTCGACGCGCTGCTGGGTGCCGCCGCGCTCGGAGCACCCGTCATGGCCCTGTTCATGGACGACGGCGTACTCCAGTGGCAACCCGGCCAGCAGCCCCCAAAGGGCAGCAAGAATCTCGCCGCCATGCTCAAGGCACTGCCGCTTTACGAGATCGAGGACGTGTTCGTGTCCCGGGCTTGCCTGCTGGCGCGCGGTGTCGACCCGGATGCCCTGCCGCCGGAAGTAGAGCAACTCGACGATGGGCAGGTGCGCGAGCTGCTGGCGCGATCCGGGCAACTGCTGGTGAGTTTCTGATGATCCTCCACATCCTCAACCGCTCTCCTTTCTCCTCCACACGCCTGCAGGACTGCCTGCGGCGTGCCGCGTCGGGCGATTGCCTGCTGCTGCTGGGGGACGGTGTTTACGGGGCCACCGTGGCAGCCAGCCAGGCGTTGGCGGGGCACCCTTTCGCGGTGATCTGTGCCCTGCAACCCGACCTGGAAAGCCGTGGCCTGATGCCTCACCTGGCACCCGAAATCCGCGTCGTGGACTACGATCAGTTCGTGGCCCTCTGCTGCGAGGCCGACAACACGTTGAGCTGGTACTGAGTGCCCATGACGACGCCGAAGTCCGCACTATTTGATGAGGAAGGTTATCTCCTCGATCCCCGAGACTGGGACGAAGCCCTCGCCCGGCAGATGGCGACCGAGCTGTCCATCGAGCTGACCCCTGCACACCTGGAAGTCATCGCCGCCGTCCGCCGCTACTACGCCGCCTTCGAGCTCTCGCCCGCCATGCGACCGCTGGTGAAATACCTCGCCCGGGAACTCGGTCCCGAGAAGGGCACCAGCATCCATCTGCTACAGTTGTTCCGGAGTCCTGCCAATCAGGACAGTCCGGCAAAGATCGTCGCCCGTCTTGCCGGGCTGCCCAGACCGGACCACTGCCTCTGAGCCAGCGAGCCCGCGTCATCCCGCAAAGCCGCCGCCCTCGACATCACCGTTCACCGGAGAGCAAGCCATGAGCCTTGATCAGGAAAGCTGCACACCCTGCCGCTCCGGCGGTACCGCACTCGACGCCACAGCCATCGAGAACCTGCTGACAGCCCTGCCGTCGTGGTCATGGGTGCAACGGGACGGTATGGACCAGTTGGAACGCCGGCACGAATGTGCCGACTTTGCTACCGCGCTGCACCTGGCCAACTGTGTCGGCGCCCTGGCGGAGGCCGAGGACCATCACCCTGAGCTGGTGATCGAATGGGGTCGACTGACGGTTCGTTACTGGACCCACACCCTCAAGGGCCTGCATCGCAACGACTTCGTGCTGGCGGCAAAAACCGAACGAATCCTGCAGGCCTCTTGACAACTGCACCATGCCGGCGCCACTCATGTCCACAGTTGGGCAAAGAAAATGACGAAAGCTGTACAAACCGCACGCAAGTCATTGATCTTTCGTGAAAGCAAATGCAACTAACTGTTTTTATTATGTTTTTATTATTGCATAAATATTAAGCATTTTGTAAAGGGTGCCGCGAACACGGGCATTAGCGACGGTTTTCTAAAAGTTACCAACAAAGTTATCCACAGATATTGTGGGTAACCAAAGCCTTCCTCCGACCGCCCCGCCAGCCGCCGCAGCATCAGTTGTCGACCGGCTCCCGCATGGTCACGAACTCCTCTGCGGAGCTGGGGTGGACCCCCAGCGTCTGGTCGAATACCGCCTTGGTGGCTCCGGCCTTGAGGGCCACCGCCAGACCCTGGATGATCTCTCCGGCGTGGTCGCCCAGCATATGGCAACCGAGTACCCGATCGCTGTCGGCATCCACCACAAGCTTCATCAGGGTCTTGCCGCTGCCGCCACCCAGAGTCTGCAGCAGCGGGCGAAACCGACTGAGGTAGATGGTCACACGCCCATACCGCTGCCGCGCCTCGACTTCCGTCAGGCCCACGGTGCCGATTTCCGGTTGTGAGAACACGGCTGTGGGCACATGGTCATAATCGAGCGGTCGGGCACCGCCACCGTACAGGTGACTCACCAGCGTCATGGCTTCAGCCAACGCCACCGGCGTCAGTTCGAGCCCTCCGGTGATGTCTCCCAAGGCGTAGATCGACGGCTCTGCTGTCTGATAGAAGTCGTTGACCGCGATGTGTCCGGACTCGGTTCGACGCACCGCCGTGTGCTCCAGACCCAGCCCCTCGAGATTGGGCTCTCGACCCGTGGCGTACATCACCTGGCCGAACGCCAGAGACTTTCCGGCGTGCTCGAGAGCCGCACCTTCTCCGGTCAACAATCGATAACCGGCAGCCGACCGCTCGATGACCTCGATGTGGGTATTGAAGTGGATATGAATCCCCTGCGCCTGAAGCTGCTGCCCCAGCTCCTGACGAATATCGTCGTCGAAACCGCGCAACAGGGCGTCGCCCCGATAAATCAGATGGGTGTCCACACCGAGGCCATGGAAGATCCCGGCGAACTCCACGGCAATATACCCGGCACCGACGATGGCGATCCGCTCCGGCAACCGATCAAGAAAGAAGGCTTCATTGGAGCTGATGGCGTACTCGATACCTGGCACCTGCGGCATCCGCGGCCGGCCACCCACCGCCAGCAGGATGCGCTCCGCAGTGATCTCGCGCTCGCCCACCAGCACCCGCTGGGGGCCCAGCAGTGTTGCGCGCTCCTCGAACAAGGTCACACCGGCGCCGTCGAGCAGATTGCCGTAGATGCCATTGAGACGGGCAATCTCCCGATCCTTGTTGCCGATCAGGCGGCGCCAGTCGAAGCTCTCGCCGGCCACGTCCCAGCCATATCCACGGGCGGCGCGAAACAGTTCGGGAAACTGGGCGGCGTACACCAGCAGCTTCTTGGGAATACAGCCCACGTTGACACAGGTACCGCCGAGATACTGCTGCTCGGCCACTGCCACACGCACACCCTGCCGGGCGGCCATGCGACTGGCGCGAACACCGCCAGAACCGGCACCGATAACAAATAGGTCGACATCAAAAGCCACGGTTCACTCCTGGTTGGGGCCGCCCGCACGGCCCTGCGAATTACTGGGGTTTGAACCAGTTGAGGCGGTCCCGCAGGGACACCACGCCGCCCACGATGATCAGGGTCGGCGCCCGCGCGTCTCCGGCGCGGACCACCCCGGGGAGGGTTGCCACGGTACCGGTAAAGACCCGCTGCCGCCGGGAGGTGCCCTTCTCCACCAGCGCAGCCGGCATATCGGGGTTCATGCCATGGGCCACCAACCCCTCGCAAATGGACTCCATGCCGTTGAGCCCCATGTAGAACACCAGCGTCTGACTCGGCGTGACCAGCTCGCCCCAGGGCAGATCCAATACACCGTCACGCTGGTGGCCGGTAATGAAACGCACCGAATGGGCGTAGTCCCGGTGGGTCAGCGGGATGCCCGCGTAACTGGCGCAGCCGGCCGCCGCGGTGATGCCGGGCACCACCTGGAAGGGTACGCCCTGTTCGGCCAGATGGGCGATTTCCTCGCCACCGCGGCCGAAAATGAAGGGGTCGCCCCCCTTCAGGCGCAATACCCGCTTGCCGGCCAGGGCGTACTCGGCCAGCTTGCGGTTGATGTTGTCCTGGGTCACCGGGTGATCGCCGGCGGTCTTGCCCACATACACCAGCTCTGCGTCACGGCGCACCAGTTCCATGATCTCCTTCGACACCAGCCGGTCATAAAGCACGATGTCAGCCTGCTGCATCAGGCGCAGCGCACGAAACGTCAGCAGGTCCGGATCACCGGGGCCGGCGCCCACCAGATAGACTTCGCCCGAGGGCGGCAGGTCGGGGTCGGCGATCTGCGCCTGCAGCAGTTCCTCGGCGCGAGCGTCGTCACCGGCAAACACCGCCTCGGCCACCGGGCCTTCAAAGACTTTCTCCCAGAAATACCGACGCTGGGACAGCTCGGCAAACCGCCCCTTGACCCGGTCGCGGTAGCGCTCGGCCAACTGGGCCAGCCGGCCGTAGGTGGCCGGAATCCAGGATTCGAGCCGGGCGCGCACCATCCGCGCCAGCACCGGCGCCTTGCCGCCGCTGGAAATGGCAATCTGCAAGGGCGAGCGGTCGACAATGGCAGGAAAGATCACCGAGCAGAGGTCCGGTCTGTCCACCACATTGACGGGCAGCCGTGCCGCACGGGCCTCGGCGGACACGCGGGCGTTGAAGGCATCGTCGTCGGTGGCCACCACCACCAGCACCACCGTATCGAGATCGGTCCTGTCGTACTCGCGCTGCTCGAGGTGCAGCGAGGGATGTTTCTGGCTCAGTTCCACCAGCCCCGGATGGAACGCGAGCGACACCACCCGAGGGCAGGCACCGGCGGACAGCAGCGTGCGAATCTTGCGCAGTGCCACCTCACCGCCGCCCACCACCAGGCAGGTCTGGTCGCGCAGGTCGTGAAACAGCGGCAGGTAGTCCATATCAAATCTCTCTCGGCGCGAGGACTGCGGAGGCGGCCATCGCTTCGTGGGGGCGCGGCCGGACGAGCGTCAACCCAGTCGGTCGATGCCACCCATGAAGGGGCGCAGGGCCTCGGGGATCATTACCGAACCATCCGCCTGCTGGTGGTTTTCCAGGATGGCCAGCAGCGTGCGCCCCACCGCCAGGCCTGAGCCGTTCAGCGTATGCAGCAGCTCGGGCTTGCCGGTCTCGGGGTTGCGCCAGCGGGCCTTCATGCGGCGCGCCTGAAAGTCGCCGAAGTTGCTGCAGGAAGAAATCTCGCGGTAGCGCCCTTGGGACGGCAGCCACACCTCGATATCGTAGGTCTTGGTGGCGGAAAAACCCAGGTCGCCGCCGCACAGGGCAACGGTGCGATACGGCAGTTCCAGTAGCTGCAGAATAGCTTCCGCGTGGCCGGTGAGCTCCTCGAGCGCCTGCCAGGACTGGTCCGGCGTGACAAACTGCACCAGCTCCACCTTCTCGAACTGGTGTTGGCGAATCATGCCCCGGGTATCGCGGCCATAGCTGCCGGCCTCGCTGCGGAAACAGGGCGTGTGGCACACCAGCTTCAGCGGTAGGGGCTCGCTGGCGATGGTGTCGCGCATCAGATTGGTGACCGGCACTTCGGCGGTGGGAATCAGGTAGAAATCATGCTCCGCGTGGAGCTTGAACAGATCTTCCTCGAACTTGGGCAACTGGCCGGTGCCGAACAGGGAATCGCGATTGACGATGAAGGGCACATAGACCTCTTCATAGCCGTGCTGGCCGGTGTGCACTTCCAGCATGAACTGCGCCATGGCGCGGCGCAATCC
>JBJHAZ010000050.1:0-10577 GCA_050485225.1 Gammaproteobacteria bacterium | reverse complement strand
GCACCAGGCCGAGGTCGAGCACATCGCAGCCGGTCTCCAGCAGGCCATCGGTCAGTGCCTCCTGCAGCCGGGGGCTCGACAGGCGGCCATCGCGCGCCAGCACCACGCAGCGATCGCCGCGCGCCAGCACTTCGCTGCCGATGGCCCGTCCGATGTCGGTCACCAGGTCATTGTCGAGCAGTTCATCGGCGTTGCCGCGGATATCGTACTCGCGAAACAGCACGTCGATGGCGCGCGGGGGGGCGGCTTGGGCGTCATCGCTCGGCAGGTCATCGAAGCCGTCCATCATGGCCGACGGGTCGTCCTCGGTGTGGTACTGGTCGAGCAGGGAGAGGGCCTCGTGGTAGCGCTGGAGCTGCGCTTCCTCCTGGCGCTGTTGGCGGCTGGCGGCGGCCCGTCGCTCTGCGAGAGCCGTGCGCACCTTCAGGCCGATGGCGCCCGCCAGGCAGGCCAGGGCCGCCAAGGCCAGCAGCGCGCTGACCACCAGCCCGACCCAGACGCCACCCCTGCCGGCCAGTGCCTCGCCGGGCGTGAAAGCGAGCTGCCAGTGGGGCGTAGCCAGATCGAGGGTCACCTGCGGGTGATTGATGCCGCGGCCGGCGCGATGAAAGTGCTGTACGCCGCCGTCGGGGATGTGCTGGCTCAGGCGCACTTCGCCATCGGCGCCGGAATCGGGCAGCACCAGCAGGTTGCCGGGCAGGTAGACGATGGCCGCAGCCGGCCGGCTGCTGGCGTGATCCGGCAGCAGCAGGGGCAGCGCCAGTTGCCACTGGTCGCCTTCGCGCACCATCTCCGGTGTGGCCGACTCGCCCCGGTGCAGTTGCACCGCCAACACCTGGGCCACGAAGTCGCGATCGGCTTCCAGGCGTGGGTCGTCGGGGGTCAGGACCAGGACGCGGCGGACATCGGGCAGGGCGTCGGCCAGCGCGGCGGCGAAGGCGGCCTCCAGGGCGCCGTTGGCTTCGACCGGATCGCCGGGCTCCCCACCGCTGCGCTCGGGCAGGGCAGCAGCCGTGTCGGCGACGGTGGCGTTGAGGCGGGCGACCGCGGCGTCTACCTCACGGCCCAGTTGGCGGGCATGGGCCTCGGCGCGCTCGGTCACCAGCGCCTGGTGACGCTCGACCACCAGTGTCCGGTGCGCATAGTAGGCGGTCAGGCCGAGCAGAATGGCCAGCAGGAGCAGGATGGATGGCAGGCGAGCGGCGATCGCGGTCCATCCCTGGTTGGGCAGAAAAGCGCTTGGTTGATCAGCCATGAATGCAGCGATTCTTGTGTCGGTGGCGCTGGAATGCCCTGCCTTCCCTGGGATTCCCGCTGCCGGGTTATGGGTGTCCGGTCCAGATTAGTCGAGATGTGCCGGTTGGTAAAGACTTACTAAAGCCTGAGCCTAAAGCTTGAGCGACGCAATCTCCTGAATGAGCTTGCGAGCCAGTGTGGCCTTGCTCATGCGCGGCAGCGCCCTCGCGCCGTCCGCGCTCACCAGCAGCACTTCGTTGTCATCGCTGTTGAACCCGATGCTGCTGTCGCCGACGTTGTTGGCGATCACCAGATCGAGCCCCTTGCGGGTGAGCTTGAGCCGAGCGTGCTGTTCCAGGTCCCGGGTTTCAGCGGCGAAGCCGACGGTCACGGGGCGTTCGGGCAGGGCCGCGACCGTGGCCACGATGTCCGGGTTTTCCTCCAGCTCGAGGGTGAGGTGGTGGGTGCCCGGCTGCTTCTTGAGCTTGTGCTCGGCGCAGCTCACCGGACGGTAGTCGGCCACTGCCGCCGCGGCAATGAACAGGTCGCAACCGGGCAGGGCTGCGAGGGTCGCCTCCAGCATCTGCTGCGCGCTGATGACCCTGACCAGGCTGACCCGCTCCGGGGGCGCTAGGTTTACCGGGCCGCTCACCAGAATGACCTCGGCGCCGGCTTCCGCAGCGGCCTCGGCGAGCGCATAGCCCATCTTGCCGGAGCTGTGATTGCTCAGGTAGCGCACCGGGTCGATGGCCTCCCGAGTCGGACCGGCGGTGATCACCACCTTGCGTCCCTGCAGTAGCCCGCTCTCGAACAGGCCGGCGGCCATGCTGGCCAGCGTATCGGGTTCCTCCATCCGGCCGAGGCCGATGTCGCCGCAGGCCTGGGAACCGCTCGCCGGGCCGAAGACCGCGTAGCCCTCGCGCCGCAGCCAGTTGAGGTTTTCCTGGGTGGTGTTCTTGGCCCACATGCCCTGGTTCATGGCCGGCGCCACCGCGATGGTCGCGGCGGTGGCCAGGCAAACGGCGGAGAGCAGGTCGTCGGCCTGTCCGGCACGCAGCCGGGCGATGAAGTCGGCCGAGGCCGGGGCCACCAGTAGCAGGTCGGCCCAGCGCGCCAGCTCGATATGCCCCATGCCGGCTTCGGCCGCCTCGTCGAGCAGCGTGGTATGGACCGGGTTGCCGGACAGCGCCTGAAAAGTCAGTGGCGTGACGAACTCGGTGGCGGCCGGCGTCATGATGACCCGCACCGTTGCGCCGAGATCCTGAAGCCGGCGCACCAGCTCCGCAGCCTTGTAGGCGGCGATACCGCCGGTCACGCCCAGTAGGATCCGTTTGTTCTGCAGGGTTCGCATGGTGCCTTCGCTCGGGCCTCAAAGGCGGTTAACATATCATTTTCCCGGCGGTTTTTGGCAGGATGCCGCAGCCGCCTGGGGTGACGACAATGGACAGGACGCAAGGTACAGGGAGGTACTGTGGCGATCAGGGACTGGCCGGAGGGCGAACGCCCCCGGGAAAAACTGTTGCAACGCGGGGCGGCGGCGCTGTCGGATGCGGAATTGCTGGCGATCTTTCTGCGCACCGGGTGCGCAGGGCTGAGCGCGGTGGACTTGGCACGCCAGCTGTTGGGCCATTTCGGTGGCCTGCATGGCCTGTGCAGTGCCAGCGAAGCGGACTTCTGCGCCGTGCGCGGCATGGGTCAGGCCAAGTTCGTGCAGTTCCAGGCGGTCATGGAGCTGGCGCAGCGCCGGCTGGCCGAAACACTCGAACGCGGCGAGGGGTTCCACTCGCCGGAGGATGTGCGCCGCTACCTGCGGCTCCATCTGTCCCACCTGGCCCGGGAAGTCTTTCTGGTGCTCTTTCTCGATACCCGCCACCGGCTGCTGGCCCGCGAGGAGCTGTTTCGCGGCACCATCGACGGCGCTGCGGTGTACCCCCGCGAAGTGGTCAAGCGCGCCCTGCACCACAATGCCGCCGCGGTGATCGTGGCCCACAACCACCCCTCCGGCGTGGCCGAGCCCAGTCAGTCGGACGTGCGCATCACGGGTCAGTTGCGCGAGGCGCTGGCGCTGGTGGACGTGCGCCTGCTGGATCACCTGGTGGTCGGTGCCGGTGAGCCGGTATCCCTTGCGGACCGGGGGCTGATCTGAACGAAGGGCGACAAACTGTTTGCTTTTCGGCCCCCGTTTCTGGTATAAAACGCGGCTCCTCGCGGGCCGCTCCCGCGGGCATCTGCCTGAGTGTACGGCGAAGCGGCAATGTTCAAGCGATCCATGCCCTCCGCAGCGGGCGGCTAACACCGAATTCAGAGGCTCCATCATGTCCAAAGTATGTCAGGTCACCGGCAAGCGGCCGATGACGGGAAACAATGTTTCTCACGCCAAGAACCGAACGCGTCGTCGTTTTGAACCCAACCTGCAGTCCCACCGTTTCTGGGTCGAGGGCGAAAAGCGTTTCGTTAAACTGCGTGTCTCCACCAAGGGTATGCGCATCATCGACAAGCGTGGCATCGAGTCGGTCCTGGCCGATCTTCGCCAGCGCGGTGAGAAAGTCTGAGGAGACCGACCATGGCCAAATCCAATCGCGACAAGATCAAGCTGGTGAGCAGTGCCGGTACCGGTCACTACTACACCACCGACAAGAACAAGCGCACCAAGCCGGAGAAGCTCGAGCTTCTGAAGTACGATCCGGTGGTTCGCAAGCACGTTCCCTACAAGGAAGCCAAGATCAAGTAAGCCCCGGCTTGCCTGGTTCGATCCGGCATACAGGATCACCGAAAACGCCCCGAACCGCTTCGGGGCGTTTTTTTGTGCCCGGAAATCTCCGGTTCAGGCTGATTCGGTTAGGATGGCGCCCGCGCTGAACGTGGCGGCGCGCTTTGTCGCTGGCAGCGGGGTGCTCGGGCTGGAGCCCGGGGGTTGGAACCCGGAGAGGTGACGGATGCCCCCCGCGTGGTCGCGGGGGAGGCGGGATTATTCCTGGGTGGCGAGGGAGACGTCGTAGACGCCGGCTTCGCGCGCCTGGTCGGCGATGGTGATGAAGGTGGAAGTGCTGGCGCGGGGGTGAGCCTGCACGATGACCTTGGCCTGGGGGTTTTCCGCGTAGGCGCGTTCCACGTTGGCGCGGACGGCGCGGGCATCGATGCGACGGCCTTCCAGATAGATCTGGTTGTCTTCCGACACCCGCAGCACGATGTTCGCATCGGCCGAATCCGGCGGGGGCTCGTCACTGACGGGGGGACGCTGATAATCGATACCGGCTTCCTGAACGAAAGATGCGGTCACGATGAAGAAGATCAGCATGATAAAGACGACATCGAGCATCGGGGTCAGATCGACCTGGGTCTCTTCGTCGTCAGTCCTTCTTCTGCCTAACGCCATAGATTCGAACCTTTATATAATAGTGCCGGAGGATCGGGAATGATCCCATTCTATCTGTTTGTCAAGTAATTGGCCACCCGGCCCGGAAGCTCCCGGAAGGGGCGTTCCGCGGCCTACAACCGGATACCCAGTCGTGCCCGAATTACCTGAAGTGGAAACCACCCTGCGGGGTATTACCCCGTTCCTGCAGCAGCAGCGCATCGCGTCCGTATCCGTGCGCAATGGAAACCTTCGCTGGCCGGTTCCGGCCGATCTCTCAGAGACACTGAGGGGTCACACAGTATTGCGAGTCTGGCGCCGTGGCAAGTACCTTCTCGCAGATTTTTCGCACGGTTCACTGGTGATCCACCTCGGCATGTCCGGCAGCCTGAGGGTGCTGACCGGGCCGGCGCAGCCTGGGCTTCACGATCATATCGACCTGGTGCTGGCCTCGGGACACACCCTGCGCTACACGGATCCCCGCCGCTTCGGCTGTTTTCTCTGGTGCGCCGGCGATCCCGCCACTCTGCCGCAGATTGCCGGCATGGGCCCGGAGCCGCTGTCGGACGACTTCGATGCCGATTACCTCTGGCAACGGAGCCGGGGCCGCAGGGTGGCCGTCAAGCAGTGGTTGATGAACAACGCCACCGTGGTAGGGGTCGGGAATATCTACGCCAACGAGGCGCTGTTCATGGCCGGGATCCGGCCGCAGCGCGCCGCCGGTCGGTTGCGACGGGTGGATGTGGAACGACTGGTGGATGCGGTGCGCACAGTGCTGGCCCGGGCCATCGAGATGGGGGGTACCACCCTGCGGGATTTTGTCGACAGCGACGGCAAGCCGGGTTACTTCAGGCTGGAGCTGGCCGCCTACGGGCGCGGGGGCGAAACCTGTCTCCGCTGCGGTGACACCATGAAGGAGATTCGCCAGGGACAGCGCAGTACGGTGTACTGCCCGGGGTGCCAGCGCTAGAGGCTCCCTAGGGGAGCAGAGCGGCGGCGCTCGTGCGTTGTGCGGAGCCTCCCCGGCTCAGGGCTTGGGCGGGCCGAAGCGCTCGGCCAGGGCCTCGGCCACCACTTCGGGGACAAACTGGTCCACCTTGCCGCCCAGCGAGGCGATCTCGCGCACCAGGGATGAGGAGATGTAGGAGAGCTTTTCGCTCGGTGTGAGGAAGATGTTCTCGATCTCGGGTCGCAGCGCGCGGTTCATGTTGGCCAGCTGGAATTCGTATTCGAAGTCGGACACCGCCCGCAGGCCGCGCAGCACGCCGTGGGCCTTCTGGTCGGCCACGAAATCCACGGTGAGGTAGTCGAAGCCGCATACGGACACATTCGGCAGGTGAACCAGGGAGCGCCGCGCCAGGTCGATGCGCTCATCAAGGGCGAACATCGGGCGCTTCTTTTCGCTGCGGGCAATGGCGACCACGATCTCGTCGAACAGCCGGGCGGCACGTTCCACCAGGTCGACGTGACCATTGGTAATGGGGTCGAAGGTGCCGGGGTAGACGATTCTTCTCACGGGGGGTGTCCTGTGGGCCTCAAAGGCCGGGGATGTTAAAGGGAATTGTCGCTCGACTCAATTTTCCGGCTCCGTGCCCGCGAGCCGGTAAAGCCCATGGTAGACCAGGCCGGCGCGTTTTTCCCGCAGGCACATCCAGTCGGCACCGATACCCAGGGTGTCGAGGGGGCGGTCGCTTTCCACATAGACCAGCGTATCCGGGCCGGCGAGCCTGCGGTCGATCAGTTGCTGCAGCAGGCCGGCGTACCAGTCGGTGGCGAAGGGCGGGTCGAGAAAGATGGCGTTGAAGGGAGTCTCAAAGGACGCCCCATCGGCGGTTTCCAGCCACTGTAGCGTGTCGGTCTCGACAACTGTCGCGGAGTCGCCGGCACCCAGCATCCGGGCGCTTTCGCGCAGCAGGGCGGCTGCGCCGGCGTCCTTCTCCAGCAGGGTCGCGTGGGCCGCACCGCGCGACAGGGCCTCGAAGCCGAGTGCACCGGAGCCGGCAAAAAGATCGAGACAGCGGGCACCGGGCAGCCAGGGCGCCAGCCAGTTGAACAGGGTCTCGCGGATGCGGTCGCCGCTGGGGCGCAGCCCCTCGGCATCCGGAAAGGACAGCTTGCGTCCGCGCCAGCGACCGCCAATGATGCGCACCTGGTGGCGCGGGCCGGTAGTCGGGGGCCGTCGGTTCTGGCGGCGTGGCACGGTGCCTCCTTACGGAATGCCGAAAGTGGTAGGATACAACACAGTCGCGGGGCCGCGATTCCGGCCCTCTCAAACTGAAAACGAATCCCGTCATGAGCAAAGACCAATCCAATCCGCCCGAGGGCGGAGCGCGCGGCTTTTTTGGCCGCTTCCTGCGTCGCAACAAGGATGAGCCGTCGCCCGCCGAGTCCGCCGAGTCGGCGCAACCCGAATCGACGGCCCTGCCCGAGCGGGAGGCCGAATCTCGACCGGAGGTCGCGGAGGCTCCGGTGTCCACGCCGTCTCGACCGCCCGAGACCGTTGCCGCGCCCGTGGTGCCGGCGTCCGATGCACCGCCATCCGTTGGGCCGTCCTCGATCACGCAGCCACCCGTTGCGCCGGCTTACGGCGACAGTCCAGCGCCGGTGGCGATGGATGAGCAGGACAAACCCAGGAAAAAGGAGCCGGGGTTGTTCCGTCGTGCGCTGTCGCGCACCGGCCAGGGGCTGGCGAACCTGTTTCTCGGCAAGAAGGCGATCTCCGATGAGCTGTTGGAAGAGCTGGAAACCCTGCTGCTGATGGCCGATGTGGGCGTCGAGGCCACCACCGAGATCATCGACACCCTGACCGAACGGGTGCGGCGCAAGGAACTCAACGACAGCGGCGCCCTGTTCGGTGCCCTGCGCGAGCTGCTGATCGAGATGCTGCGGCCCTGTGAGCAACCGCTGTTGCCCGAGGGCCGCAAACCCTTCGTGCTGCTGGTGGTGGGTGTCAACGGCGTCGGCAAGACCACCACCATCGGCAAGATGGCCAAGCGCTACCTGGGGCAGGGCAAATCCGTGGTGCTGGCAGCGGGCGATACCTTCCGCGCCGCCGCGGTGGAACAGTTGCAGGTGTGGGGCCAGCGCAACAATGTGCCGGTGATCGCCCAGCACACGGGGGCGGACAGCGCCTCGGTGATTTTCGACGCCATCAGTTCCGGCCAGAAGCGCAGTGCCGACATCGTGATCGCCGATACCGCCGGCCGCCTGCACAACAAGGCCAACCTGATGGAGGAGCTCTCCAAGGTGGGTCGGGTGATGCGCAAGCTCGACGACACCGCGCCCCACGAGGTATTGCTGGTGCTCGACGCCACCACCGGCCAGAACGCGGTGCGGCAGATGGCCCAGTTCAGCGAGGCCATCCAGGTCACCGGCGTGGCGCTCACCAAGCTCGACGGTACCGCCAAGGGCGGCGTGATCTTCGCCCTGTGCCGGGCCTTCGGCAAGCCGGTGCGGTTCGTGGGGCTCGGCGAGGGGATCGAAGACCTGCAGCCGTTCTCGGCGGAAGCCTTCGTGGACGGTCTGTTGGGAGAACTGGCCGACAAATGATCGTCTTCGACGGCGTCAGCAAGCGCTACCCCGGCGGGCACGAAGGGCTCAAGCACGTGTCCTTTGCCCTCGAGCGGGGCGAGATGGCCTTTCTCACCGGCCACTCCGGCGCCGGCAAGAGTACCCTGCTCAAGCTGCTGATGATGATGGAGAACCCCTCCCGGGGCAGCGTGCTGGTCAACGGCAAGAACCTCGGGCGCCTGCATCGCAGCCAGATTCCCCACTACCGCCGCCGGGTCGGCGTGGTGTTCCAGAACCACCAGCTGCTGTTCGATCGCACCATCTTCGACAATGTGGCGCTGCCGCTGCAGGTATCCGGCTACTCCCAGCGCGATATCGAGCGGCGGGTGCGCGCCGCCCTCGATCAGCTCGGCCTGCTCGACCGCGAGCGGGAATTTCCCCAGGTGCTCTCGGGCGGTGAGCAGCAGCGGGTCGGCATCGCCCGTGCGGTGGTGCACAAGCCGCGCATCCTGCTCGCCGACGAGCCCACGGGCAACCTCGATCCCGCCCTGTCCGCTGAAATCATGGACCTGTTTCGCCGCTTTCAGGAGGTGGGGGTGACGGTGCTGGTGGCCAGCCACGATCTGGAGCTGATCTCGCGCATGGGCTATCGGGTGATGGAGCTGCACCAGGGCGAGCTGGTGAGCGACGGGACCGCGGCATGATCGGCCGGCGCGGCGCTTCTTCCGGTCGCAGGGCAGAACCGCGCGGCTCGCGACCGCCGGCGGAAACCACCCGTGCCGGTCGCCGGGGCGCCGAGGGGGTCCGGCTCGACTGGAACCTGCGCCTGCGCCGCTGGTTGGGCCACCACCGGGATACCGCGCTGGTCAGTGGCCGCAAGCTGGTGCGCGAGCCGGCGCAGACGCTGATGACGGTGCTGGTGCTCGCCGTGGCACTGGCGCTGCCGGCCGCCCTCTACGTGGCGGTGCTCAATCTGCAGTCCGTGGGTGGTGGCGTCGAGAATACCGGCCGGGTGAGCCTGTTCGTCTCGCTGCTGGCCGAGGATGACACGGTGGCGCAGCTGGGCGACCGCCTGCGCGCGCACGATGGCCTTGAGGAGGTGGAGCTGATTCCCCGGGACGAGGCGCTGGAGGATTTCAGGGTCTTCTCGGGGTTCGGCGACGTGATCGACACCCTCGAGGAGAATCCGCTGCCTCATGTCTACACGGCCCGGCTCGACCAGCGCTTCCTCGACGACCCCGCGGCTGCCGAGGCGCTGCTGGAGGAGCTGGCCGGCCTGCCCGCTGTGGATGATGTCAGCCTCGACCTGCAGTGGTTGCAGCGGCTGCACGCCTTCCTGCGCCTCGGTGAGCGACTGGTGCTGGGGCTGGCCCTGACGCTGGCGCTGGGGGCTCTGCTGGTGGTGGGCAATACCATCAGCCTGGCCATCCAGAACCGGCGCGACGAGATCGTCGTGGTCAAGCTGGTGGGCGGCACCGATGCCTATGTGCGTCGCCCCTTCCTGTATTCGGGCTTCTGGTATGGCCTGGGTGGCGGCGTACTTGCCTGGCTGCTGGTGGCGGTGGCCGAGCTGTGGCTGCGGGGACTGGTCGCCCACCTGGTGAGCCTGTATCACGGTGATTTTGCCCTGCTGGGGCTGGGCTTCGGCGGCCTGCTGACGCTGGCCGGGTTCGGCGCGCTCCTGGGTCTGAGCGGTTCCTGGCTGGCCGTGGGGCGCCACCTGGCCGACATCGAGCCCACCTGAGCCCGGCCCCATCCTGTGGGGCTATTGATTTTTATCCATAAAGAACATATAAAACAGCGGCTTGAACAGTGTCCTGTGCCCGTGCCGGGGAACTTTTCCGGGCGGTGTACATCCAACGGCAGGGTGGTAAACTGGGCCACCGTCAATGCGAGGTCACTATGGGAAAAAGTCTGCAATCGGTTGAATGGATGGCGCCCGGCGCCAACCTGGCGTCCTATATTCAGGGCGTCAACGCGATTCCGGTGCTGACCGCCGAGGAAGAAAAAGTCCTGGCGGAGGATCTCCATTATCACAACGACCTGGATGCAGCCCGCAAGCTGGTGTTGTCGCACCTGCGCTTCGTGGTCTATATCGCCCGCTCCTACAACGGTTACGGGCTGCCCCTGGGCGACCTGATCCAGGAGGGCAACGTCGGCCTGATGAAGGCGGTGAAACGCTTCGATCCGGCCAAGGGTGTGCGGCTGGTGTCCTTTGCCGTGCACTGGATCAAGGCCGAGATCCACGAATACATCCTGCGCAACTGGCGCATCGTCAAGGTGGCCACCACCAAGGCCCAGCGCAAGCTGTTCTTCAACCTGCGCAGTGCCAAGAAGAGCCTCGCCTGGCTGACCCGCGACGAAGCCGAGGCGGTGGCGAAGGATCTGGGCGTGGAAGTGCGGCAGGTGCACGAGATGGAGCAGCGCCTGGCGGCCCGCGACGCGACCTTCGATGCCCCGGTGGATGCCGACGACG
>JBJHAZ010000049.1:0-10732 GCA_050485225.1 Gammaproteobacteria bacterium | reverse complement strand
TGCAGGGTAAAGGGCACCAGCCCGGCCCGCGTCGGCCGGATCGACAACCCGAACCGGCGCGCCACCTCGTAGCCAAATCCGGTGGCGCCGAGGGTGGGAATGGACAGCCCGCCGGTGGCCACCACCAGCGCACCGCAGTGCACCACCCGCTCACCCACGCGCAGGCGCATCCCCTGCCCCAGCACCTCGATCTCCGCCACCGGCGTGTTGAGGCGCAGTTCGACGCCGGCCCACTCCGCCTCGGTCAGCAGGATATCGAGCAGATCCGACGCCTTGTGGTCGCAGAACAGTTGTCCCGGGGTTTTCTCGTGATAGGCCAACCCGTGGCGATCCACCAGGTCGACGAAATCGCGGGGCGTATAGCGCTTGAGCGCCGAGATGCAGAAGTGGGGATTGGCGGAAACGAAGTGGCGCGGCTCGGTGTCCATGTGGGTGAAATTACAGCGCCCGCCACCGGACATGAGGATCTTCTTGCCCGCCTTGTTGGCGTGATCCACCAGCAACACCTTGCGGCCGCGATAGCCGGCGGCCGTGGCGCACATCAGGCCGGCGGCACCGGCGCCGACCACCACCACATCGTGAACTTCCGGTTTGGGCATCAGTGGGACAATCCTTCGGTTGCGGAGCCTGTGTGGGGACCTGCATCGGTAGCGGCTTTCAGCAGTTGCTCGCAGTGCAGCACCGCAGGGCCTGCCAGATCCCGGTTGGGGATGATCAGAAAGAGGCTCGCCCAGCGCTCGGCACCCTCCACCAGCGGCAGGGGCTTGAGCAACCCCGCATCGAGCTGCTCGCGCACGGCATTTTCCGGCAGCCAGGCAAAGCCCAGCCCGCGCGCCACTGCGCGCACGGACAGGTCGATGCGACTCAGGGTCAGGCGTCGGGGCGCGTCCAGCCAGCCCTCGTCGCGCCGACGGCGCTGCCCCGAGTCGCGCACCACCAGCTGACGGTGATGGCGCAAGTCCTGCAGATCGAGCGGGCGGCCAAGCCCGTGCAGCGGGTGATCGCGATGGGCTACCGCCACAAAGCGCACCCGCATCAGCAGATCGCCGAGAAAACCCGGCGGAACGATGCCGGTGATGGCCAGATCACAGCGCTGCTCCAGCAACGCCTCCTCGACACCACTCAGCACCGCCTCGGTGCATTCCACGCGGGTTTCCGGGGATTCGTCGGCGAGGCCGGCCAGGGCGTCGAGCAGGATATCGAAGGGAAACAGCGCGTCCACCACCAGCCGCAGCTCCGACTCCCACCCCGCCGCCGCGATGCGGGCCGCCCCCTCCAGCTGGCGCGCCTCCTCCAGCAGCGCGCGACCGCGGTGGTACAGCTGTCGCCCGGTGGCCGTCAGCTCCGCCTTGCGACCGCGAATCTCGAACACCGCCACGCCCAGCTGCTCCTCCAGTTTCTGCACCGCGTAACTGACAGCGGACTGGCTCTTGTGCAAGGCCTCCGCCGCGCGGGCGTAGCTGCCTTCGTCCACCACGGCCAGAAAGCACTGCCACTGGTCGAGGCTGGTTCTCGGTCCGCTCATGATGGTGCTCCCCGGTCGCGCCTGTGTCCCGCAGGCCACCTTATCAATCAAATAAATAGATCATATGACGCGAATAATCGCGCTTTTTAATTTGCATATCAAATCGTTTAATGAATGCATTCCCAACTCCCGAGAGATAGCGCCATGAAACAACTGCTCTACATCAGCGCCAGCCTGTTCAGCGAACAAGGGCAATCCACCCGCCTGGCCAACCCCTTCGTGAAGGAGCTGGTGGCCGAGGGCGGCTTTCACCTGCTGCACCGCGACCTCGGCACCGACCCGGTACCGCACCTGGACGGCACCCGCTTCGCTGCCTTCACCACACCCGAAGCCGAGCGCAACGCCGAGCAGCAGGCCATCGCCCGCTACTCGGACCGGTTGATCGACGAGTGGCGGCAAGCCGAGCTGGTGGTCATCGGGCTGCCCATGTACAACCTGGGCGTACCGTCCGGGTTCAAGGCCTACATCGACCACCTTGCCCGGGCCGGTGAAACCTTCCGCTACTCGGAAAACGGCCCGGTGGGACTGCTCCGGGATCGCAAGGTCTACGTCATCGCCACCCGTGGCGGCCAGTATCAGGGAACGCCGCTGGATACCCAGACCGAGTACCTGCGCCACATTCTCGGTTTGATGGGCGTGACCGATATCGAGTTCATCTACGCCGAGGGGCTCAACATGGGCGAGCCGGTGGCCGGCAAGGCGCTGCAAGAGGCGCGGGATCGGTTGGCGGACATCACCGGCGAGGTGGTGCGCGCCGCCTGAGGGTCCAGGTAACGGGCCAAGAGCCATCGAAAAGCCTGATCGCCCGAAGGACCGGGCTCCTGCCGAGCAACCCCTCTACTGTAGGAGCTCGCTCCGCGAGCGACTCCTCGTTCGCCCGGAGGACCCGGCTCCTTCGGATTACATTCGCGTCGTAGAAGATCGCTGTCCGCCGCCTCACCATCCCAATCGGAGTAGACCATGAACGACCGCCAGATCCGCCAGATGATTACCGCCGTCCCCACCTCGGACGGTGCCGGTGTCAAGCTCAAGCGCAGCCTCGGGCAATCCCACGGGGCGCGGCTGGACCCGTTTCTGATGCTGGACGAATTTTTCTCGGACAACCCCAATGACTACCTTGCAGGGTTTCCGAGCCATCCCCACCGCGGCTTCGAGACTGTCACCTACATGCTCGACGGCCACATGCTCCACGAGGATCACCTCGGCAACCAGGGGCACCTGCGCGCCGGCGGTGCCCAGTGGATGACCGCCGGTCGCGGCGTGATCCACTCGGAAATGCCGCAGCAGAGCGAGGGCCGCATGCGGGGCTTCCAGCTGTGGATCAACCTGCCCGCCAGCGAGAAACTGCGTCCTGCGGACTACTGCGATGTGCAGGCCGACCAGATCCCCCGCTACGAACTGGCCAGCGGCGTGAAGATCATCGCCCTGGCCGGCACCGCCTCGGTGGATGACCGCCTGGTGACCGGTTTCTACAACGGCCTCGACGGCAGGACCTTCAGCACCAACCCGCTCTACCTGGATGTGCACCTGCCCGGCGACAGCCAAACCGCCGTCGAGGTCGATCCCGATCATAACGCCTTCGTCTACGTGTACGAGGGCAGCATCACCCTCGGCAGGCACCGGGTCTCCGCCGGGCAGGCAGCCCTGCTGAGTGAGGGGGACGCCGTGCGCATCGCCGCCGAGGCAGGCCCGGCGCGACTGCTGTTACTGGCCGCCCATCCCATCAACGAGCCCGTGGTGCAGTACGGCCCATTCGTGATGAACACCACCGAGGAGATCGAGCAGGCGCTGCAGGATTACCGCAACGGCGAGCTGGTATAAAGACGAGCTGATATAAGGGCCGCTCACCGCCTGCAGGGTGCCGGTGGACCGTGCGCCGTTACCCTTTCGCCGCCGCCAGCGCCTGCTCGATATCCGCGATGATGTCGTCGATGTGCTCAATGCCGATGGACAGGCGTACCATTTCGGGGCTGACGCCGGCTTTCTTCAACTCCGCCTCGTTGAGCTGGCGGTGGGTGGTGGAGGCCGGGTGGCAAGCGAGGGACTTGGCGTCGCCGATGTTCACCAGCCGCAGGATCATCTGCAGAGCGTCGATGAAGCGTGCCCCGGCCGCCTCGCCACCCTGGATGCCGAAGCTCAGAATCCCCGACGCCTGGCCGCCCAGCACACGCTGGCACAACTCGTGATAGGGGCTGGAGGACAGCCCGGCGTAGTTCACCCACGCTACCTGGTCGTGGTTTTCCAGGTAACGGGCGACCTTCAGCGCGTTCTCGCAGTGTCGCTCCATGCGCAGGCCGAGGGTCTCCAGCCCCTGCATGATCATGAAGGCATTCATGGGCGACAGCGCCGCGCCAGTGTTGCGCAGCGGCACCACCCGGCAGCGAGTGATGTAGGCCGCCTCGGCCGCCGCCTCCGTGTATACCACCCCATGGTAGGAGGGGTCCGGCTCGTTCAGCATGGGAAACCGCGTCCTGTTGGCCACCCAGTCGAAACGGCCGGAATCCACGATGATGCCGCCGATGGTGGTGCCGTGACCGCCGATGTACTTGGTCAGCGAATGCACGGAAATATCGGCACCGTGATCGAATACCCTGCAGAGATACGGCGTGGCCACGGTGTTGTCGACGATCAGCGGCACGCCGTTCCTGTGCGCCACATCGGCCAGCGCGCGGATATCCACCACATTGCCCGCCGGGTTGCCGATGGACTCGCAGAACACCGCGCGGGTGCGGTCATCGATCTGCGCCTCCAGAGCCGCCAGATCATCCACCGCCGCGAAGCGTACCTCGATACCCTGGGCGGGGAAGGTGTGGGCAAACAGGTTGTAGGTGCCGCCGTAGAGCTGCGGCACGCTGATGATGTTGTCGCCGGCGCGCGTGATCGCCTGGATCGCGTAGGTGATCGCCGCCATCCCCGAAGCCAGCGCCAGGGCACCGACACCGCCTTCCATCGCCGTCAGTCGCGCCTCCAGCACGGCGTTGGTGGGATTCATGATGCGGCTGTAGATGTTCCCGGCCACCGCCAGGTTGAACAGGTCCGCGCCGTGCTGGGTGTTGTCGAAGGTGTAGGAGGTGGTCTGGTAGATGGGCGTCGTCGCCGCATGGGTGGCGGGGTCGCCGTCATAGCCGTGGTGCAGCGCCAGGGTTTCGAGTTTCATGATCGCGCGGGCTCCTGTGTCGTTGTTCGCATCGTTTTCAGCGGTTGAAAGCCACCCACAGCTTAGCAGGCTCGGAAGCCGAGCAAGACACGAAAATGAACCATGGATACAGGCAATACAGGCTGGGTGTGGCGAAAACGATATGCCGAAACAGATAGATGATGGAGGGCGGCTATTGCAGGAAAGCTTGGGCTGGAAGGCCTGGCATGAATGGGGTGGCTGACGGGGCTCGAACCCGCGACCGCAGGAATCACAATCCTGAGCTCTACCAACTGAGCTACAGCCACCATTGCAGGGTTTGCATGGCTTGGTGATGCATGGGTGTCGATACACCGATGCTGGGCATTGCATCAAGGCCTTGATGGTTCCTGATGGCGCGCCCGGCAGGATTCGAACCTGCGACCCACGGCTTAGAAGGCCGTTGCTCTATCCAGCTGAGCTACGGGCGCTCCGCTAACCACTGGGCCAGTGATTTCGACCCCGATGAGGCCGGGGGAGTTTACCACAAGGTGGTCGGGGAAGAGGGATTCGAACCCCCGACATCCTGCTCCCAAAGCAGGCGCGCTACCAGACTGCGCTATTCCCCGCCGTGCGGTTCTCCGCGGAGACGATTGCGATGGTGGGCATCGCTCCGCTGTCGAAGGTGCGCGATGATACTGACCCTCCGGCAAAACGTCAATGCCGCCACCGCCATTCGCCGGCAACACCCCGCGCTACCTTTTTGGGCATCAGGGCGCGCTTTGGGCATCAGGGTGCGCTGTTGGCAGAAAACTCGTCCCGGAAGGCTTCGGTCAGGCCGCGCATCTTCTCCCTGAACTCGTCGCCAATGCGATCAAAATCCCGGTACTGGCTGATCGCCCGTGGACTGATGGTCACCAGCAGCTCGGTGCGGGCGGAATCCACCGTCGTGGTCCCGAACAGGCCGCCGAACACCGGTATGCGGCTCAGGAAGGGAATGCCGGCGTTGGCGTCGGTATTGCGATCCTGGATCAGGCCGCCAAGAATGATGGTGTCTCCGCTCTGGATCGCTACCGAGCTCTCCACATTGCGCTTGAGAAACGAGCGCTGACCGGTCGCCTGGTCCAGCTCGCCCACGTCGGTCACTTCCTGCTGGATGTCCATCACCACCAACCCGCCCGCATTGACACGGGGACGCACCGTCAGCAGCACGCCGGTATCCTTCAGCTCCACGCTCTGGGTGCGCACCTCGGGGCTGGCGGTATTGACCGTCTCACTGGAGCGGAACGGCTGCTGCGCACCTACCTGAATGCGCGCTTCGCGGTTGTCGAGCACCAGAATCGACGGGGACGACAGGGATTTGACATGGGACTTGCTGGCCAGTGTGTTGATCACCGCGCGCCAGTCCGAACCCGTGAACAGATACGAGAAACCGGGCGCCTGCCGCCCTACCGCGCCACCGTCCTGCAACGACAGCCGCCCACCCCCGGTAACGCCTTCGAACCCGGTATTGGTGTTGAAAAACCAGTCCACGCCATAACTGAGTTCGTCGCTGAGCGTCACTTCCCAGATCGACACCTCCACCAACACCTGTGCGGGCGTCCTGTCCAGCTTGTCGAGCGCCGAGCGG
This sequence comes from Gammaproteobacteria bacterium, assembly GCA_050485225.1. Lineage (GTDB taxonomy): Bacteria > Pseudomonadota > Gammaproteobacteria > Pseudomonadales > Porticoccaceae > JBJHAZ01. The sequence goes on along the minus strand of JBJHAZ010000049.1, from coordinate 4,462 downwards.
ATATTGCGCCAATCCTTGGCGGCTGCCATCACCAACAGGCTGTTGTTGACCTCGTCCGCGACAATCCGGGTGCCGTTGGCCATGGTGGCGGCACTGGCGCGAGATTCCTGGGCGCGCCCCCTGGTGGCCGGTTCACCCACGTCCTGATCCAGATCGGTCTGCTCCAGCCCCGGCGCAATGGCACCCAGGGTCCGTGGCGGCTCGCTGACAGGCGCCGCTGCGCCGAAGATCTGGCCCAGCAGCATGGCGATCTGTGCGGCCTCCCCGTTCTGGACGTTGTATACATACAGCTGGGTGCCGGCCTGATCATCGTCCAGGCCGATGGCGTCGAGCCGCACCAGCCATTCCCGCACTGCGGCCAGCCGGCGGGCGCTGGGCGCCACCACCATCACACTGTTGATCTCCTCCAGAGGGACCAGTCGGGCCGACAGCGCCAACTCCTCCATCTCGGGGTTGGCAAACACCTCGGTCAGGCGGGAGACGAGCGTCGTGGCATCGAGGTTCGCCACCTCGTAGATACCCAGCGACATGCCCTTGAGAACGTCCACATCCATCATCTTGAGGGTGCGCAGAGCGTTGTCCATCTGCGGTCCCGAGGCGCCGAGCATGAGAATATTGCGCAGCGGATCGACGCGCAGGATGCTGTCGGCCATGCCGAGGGGCTCGAGAATTTTCCGAGCTTCCGAAACGGCGAGATACTCGAGCGGCACGATGCGCACACTGTATCCCTGACGGGAGGGGCTGCGCGGCCCATCGACCGGCACTTCCCGACGCAGATGGGCGGCATCACCGACGCGGTACACCCCATTGGCACCCAACACCATCACCACGCCGCGGGCTTCCAGCGCGGACTCCAGCATATCGAGCAGGACGTCCCTCGGCACCGGACTGGTCGACACCAGGGTAATGGTGCCCTCGACGCCCGATTCCAGCGAATAGGGCACGCCCAGAAGATCGCCGAGGATCACCTTGAGAACATCAGCCAGAGGCGCGTCCTCGAAGCTGATATTGACCGCGCCCGTACCCGGCTCCACCCGAACCCGTTCGGAGGGAGCGGCCAGGAACTGGCCGCTCCCCTCCTGCTCGAACAGCGTTCTGCCCGCACGGGCATCCGGCTCGGCCGGTGGCTCCTCGTAGGGCCGCACAGGGTCGGCGCCGGTACGGATCAGGCTGACGGGCGGCTGCTCCTGATCCGCCGGTAGCGATGAGCAGGCAGTCAGAGTCATCAGCGACCCCAACACCGTGACCTTGCACGCGGCGATCGACAACGACAGGACCTTTCGCTTCATTGTGTGCTCCCCTGTTACTTCACTGCTTTTACTGCACTGTTTTGTTATTGCGACCTGCCGGCAGCCAGCCGCGAACCACGACGGCATCCTCTCAGGATCCGGGACCGATCCGGATCGCAGGGGATGGTGGCGAGATCACCGGCAAGGCCATCCGCTCATCGCTGGAGGTCAATGTCACCCCCTCTGTCCCCACTTTCTCCAACACCCAACCCGAGAACGATTCGCCCTCGATGACACGGGCCGTCCGGCCACCGTCGCTGAGCAGTGCCGAATGATGATCGGACGTGATGAACACGCCCAGAACCCGAATACCATCGACGCTGGAAACCGGATCGAAAGCCATGCCCTCGTCTTCCGTCGGCCGGCGTGACGACCAGAACAGAGGCCGTGAAAATACGTCCTCGACCGCCGGAGTCGCCTCGGTATCGGGAACACCATCGACGGGCAGGGCCGGTAGCTGTACCTGGGGCACCCTCACCGGTTCGGGAATCGACAGCGCGTACAACACCGCAGCCAACGCCAGCACAGCGGCGATGGCACCCAACAGCAGCCGCTTGGCCTGCACCCTCCTCACCAGGCCCCCTGCTCGTGCCCCGGCACGCTGGCGGCCGGCATCAGGACGGACAGCGAGAGCTGGACATCCAGGCTCTGCAACATGCCGGACCCCCGCGGCGACCGCACAGCCAGGGGAGCCATTCGGGTTTCCTCAATGAGCAGCAGGGGGGTGCTCTGCTCGAACTGCTGAAAGCTGGCAAACACCTGATCCAGAGAACCGCTGAAACGCACGCGCACACCCACGGTGACAAAGTCATCCCCTTCCCGGCTGCGCATCGCCAGCAGTGCGACGGTGTTAAGGTCGGCGCCGGTGGCCATGAGAATTTCGGTGACCCGCCGCTGGATATCCAGCTGGATCGCCGAGGCCGATGACTGATCGTACACCCAGCCGTGCAGCCCGCGCTCGTGGAACTCCCGATCGATCCGTTCGAGCTCCGGACGCACTGCCTCCACCGCCAGCAAGTGCTGCAACTGTCGCGCATCGCGCTGCAACTCGAAGTTGTAGGCATTCAAGGTCGCGCGCCACGGCACCGCAAGGAGCAGCAGCCCGACCAGGATCAGCAGAACGAGCAGCCCCACGCTCGCCGACGCCTGTCGATTCCAGTGCTGCGGAAGCAGGAGTTTCACAAGCGCTCCCCCCCGTCGACAAGCCGTATCGATGCCGTGAACTGATCTTCACCGGTGCGCGGGTTGCGGGTCACGGAGGAGGTAAAACGGGCATCTTCGAACAGCGTGGAAGCGTTCAGCAGGTCGATGAGTTCCACCACGCCACGACCGCGACCGGAGAAATGAACCTCGCGCCCCTGCATGCGCATTTCCGTCAGGAAAATGGTGTCCGGAACGATGTGACTCAGCTCGGACAGCACCGCCGTTGGTGTCGCCGAGCGACGCTGCTCCAGAATGGCCCCGAGGGTCAGCAGATTCTCCTCGAGCATCGCCCGCGCGGCGAGGCTGTCGGCCACCGACGCCTGCAGCCGGGCGATATGGCCCTTGCGCTCCTGCATATGCTCATGGCGGGCATACAGGGGCGCTGCAGCAGCGACGACCAGTGCAGTGATCAACATCAACAGCAGCAAGGCGTTGGCATTGAGGCGGCGCCACCACCGGGACGGTACCCGAGTCTCGCCCAGCAGGTTGAGCCGCCCGGTTTCGCCCGGGCTGGCCACGGCCAGTCGCGACAGTCCCAATCCGGTCACCCGCTCCAACGCCCTGATGATCGGGTCGACCGAAGCGCGGGGAATGGCGGCCATCACGGCGTTGGCGCCATCGCGCTCAACCGTCGTTACATCAAAGTACAGTTTTTCAGCCGGGAAAGGGGTCAGGCGCGGCAACTGAAAGCGCAGCATGTCCCGTCGTCGCCGTTGATCCGCTGGCGGCAGGGGCAACTCACGGATCAGGGCCTGCCCGGGCGGAATGTGCAGCTCGAGTCGAACCAGGTCTGCCTTGAGACCGCCGCGTAGAATCGGGGCGCGCAAGGCGCCGTCCGCGGCGACCTCCAGGGCTGCCAGATCGAGGCACGCGATCTCCTCGGGCCGAGACTCGGAATGAGACTCGGAATGAGATTGGGATTGCTCCTCGGGCAGACGGCGATGCATGACCAGCGCCTCGCCGTCCCAGTGGGCGACGACAATGGGTGACGGCTTGAAAAAAACGGTGCCCAGCCAGTCAGGCATCGCCTGACGCAAGCCACCGACCCACCAGCTCCAGGCATACCGCAAATCGACTCCGAAGAGTCTCAGATCACTGATGTCCAGCCGCATGCTCACCATCCCACTCGAACCGCGCCGCAAACAGGTGGGACCGCGCAAGCCTGTAGCCCGCGCCGTCCTCTTCGAACACAACCGTAAATTCCGCTTGTCTCACTGCCGAGTCCTGGCCAAACATGACCTGCACCCGGAACAGTTCCGGCTCATGGGGCAGAGGGGTGTATCCCTCAATGACACCCGTACGGCCGGCCAGCATGGCCTGCAATGGCGGCGCGGCATAATCCAGTACCACCCGACTTTCGGTGCTGTCGGCGCTGAACAGACGTTCGGGCGCGTCCAGTTGCTCCAGCCCCTCGCCCAGCGTCAGCAGCTCTTCTACCGCCACCCAGGGCAGGGTTGTGCTCCCACCGTGGTCACTTTGTTCACGCCCCCTGCGGGACACGACAGCCGATGCCCACTCAACGGGGTCATCGACGCCCAACCCCTCGAATACCGCCACCAGCAACGACGGCGACGCAAAGTTCAAACTCACGAAGCTGGCCTCGGGGATGAAGCGAAACTGCACATTGCTGTCACGCCAGGGCAGCGCCACCACCTCGCCCACCATGCCGGCCCAGGCATCCTCATCCACCCGGCGCACCGCAGCAAGGTAATTCAATACGGCATCACCGGCGGCCCGGGCGCGCACCTGCTGCACCTGCTCGCTGCCCACCGACTGCTCGACCCTGAGCGTGAGACTGAACGCACCGAGCAGCAACGCCAGCAGTGCGGTAATCCAGAGCACAAGGATCAGCACGGCGCCCGACTGATGCCGGATTCTGGCGGCTGTCATCGGGCACCCGTGGCGAGCGTCAGGCGCGGCCAATTGCCCCGCCGATCCCGTATCTGTACCGAAACCAGCCTGGGCGCGTC
>JBJHAZ010000048.1:0-10850 GCA_050485225.1 Gammaproteobacteria bacterium | reverse complement strand
GCGCGCCTTGCGATCCAGGGCGTCACCGGCAACACGCATGCCAACGGGATCTGGACGCTGTTCAACGTGGGCGCCACCGCCGCCAGCCTGAAAGGCTCCGTCGGCAACGGTACATACGGCGGCTCGCCGACGGTGGCCGTGGTCATGGACAAGACGCCGTTCATGCGGGGACACAGTGCAGTGGCCGCGGTGTATAACGCCTCGGGCGGTGCGCTGTTTCAGGGCACAGCATTGGTCGAGGGTTCCAATCAGGCAGACGATGCCTGGCAGGACTCGCCGGCATACAGCGACGCCGCACTCGGTCAGGCCATCGGTGCAGTCGGCATCGCCGGCGTGTGGGAGTACCGCGAGGTACAACTGCATCGCTACATGCGCGTTCGCGTGAGTGCGTGGACCGCGGGCGGTGTCAAGGCCGTACTGCTGGCTTAATCATCGCCTGTGGCGTACCAACAAGAACAAGCGGATCAGTCGCCCGGGCAACGCGAAGCCCGGGCGGCTGAGACCGCCCACGTCGAGAAACTGGCCGAGGCCATCGAGCGCGCCAAGGAGCGCGACAAGAACCGCAATACGAGGCTGGCCAAGCTCCGCAAGTACCTGCGCGGCGAACAGCACGATGACGGCCAGGGCGGTCTGGTGCGCACGAACCTCATCATGGTGAACCAGAACACCGTCATTCCCTACATCTACGCGAAAAACCCCGAGCTCATGGTCACGCCGTCCGAGGCCGTGCACCCGATGCAGTACCAGTTCATCAAAGGCTTTGCGCGCACGCTCGAAATCGTGCTGCAGCGGCTCTTTATCGTCGAGGCCAAGCTCAAGAAGCGGATGAAGTCGAATCTCCGATCCGTATTCGCCACCGGCGAGGGCTGGCTCAAGCTCTGCTACTACCGAGACTACAAGAACGACCCCATCGCCGAGCAGCGCCTCGCCGACGCCCAGGACAACCTGGAGCGCGTCAATCACCTGCTCGCCAAACTTGAGGAGGGGATGGAGGATTTCGACACGAACAACGCCATGCGCTTCGAGCTGGAGCAGCAGGTGGCGGCCATCGAGCAGATGGTCGAGGTGGTGGCGGCCGAGGGCCTGATGCTGGACCGGGTGCTGACCGAGGATATGTTCATCCTCGATGAAACGATCCGCGATTTCGACTACTACATCGAGGCCGACAAGCTCGCGCAACGGATCTGGTTCACGCGCGACCATTACGAGCAGACGTTCGGCACCATCGACGACCAGGAGACCGACCGACCGACGTTCTTCAACGAACCGAAGTCGAGCGATGACAGTCAATCGCCGGCCGGCAAGCCGGGTGCGCCCACCGTGCAGTTCGTCGAGGTGTTCGAGGTATGGGACAAGGGCTCGAACACGGTTTACACGCTGGCCACCGGCATGAAGCGCTACTGCCGGGCGCCGTTTCAGCCGGCGAAGCTCGGCGAGCGCTGGTATCCGTTTTTCCGCCAGGGCTGGAACCTGACTGACGGCAGCAAGGATCCGGTCAGTGACGTGGCGCAGCAGTGCGAGCTGCAGGATGAGTACAACACCACCCGCACGCACCTGGCCGAGCACCGCAAGGATTCCATCCCGGTGCGCATCGCCCGCAAGGGCGGCCAGCTCACCGATACCGATCTGAAAAACATCCAGAATCGCAAGCTGGGCGACATCATCTTAGTCGAGGGCGTGCCGAGCGTGCCGCTCAGTCAGGATCTGTTCCAGTTCGAGGGCATCCCGATTGACCCGCAGGTGTACGACACCGCCCCAATCCGCACCGACATGGAGCTCGTGGCCGGCCGGGGCGACGCCGCCGCCGGCACCGTGGCCAAGGCCAAGACCGCAACCGAGGCCGAGATCCTGCGCGAAGGCATGATGAGCCGCTCCGGCGAGCGCCAGGACATCAACGAGGATCTGATCCAGGAGATGGCCATTTACGCGGCCGAGATCCTGCTGCAGGAGCTGACCCACGAGCAGGTGCAGCGCGTCGCCGGAATCGGCGCAATGTGGCTACAATTACCGAAGCACGAGATCTTCGACCTGGTGCAGATCGAGATCCGTGCCGGGTCCATGGGCAAGCCGAACCGGCAACGGGACCGCGAGCAGTGGATCCAACTTTATCCGGTACTCAAGGAGGGTGTTAAGGAAATATACCTGTTGCGCATGCAGGGACTGGTGGACCTGGCGGAATCGCTATCCAAGCTCTTAAAAGAAACCCTGCAGCGCTTCGAGGAACGGCTGGATCTGGAGGAGATCCTGCCGCCGGTTCAGCCACACCCCCCCATGATGGGCCCTGGTGGCCCGGCGCCGATGATCCCGCCAGGCGGTGGCATGCCGCCAGGCGGTGGCATGGTGCCGCCTGACCAGGGGCCAGGTGGGCCGGCGCCGGCTGATTTCACACCACAACCTGGGCCGATGATCCCGCGCGGCTCGTATGGAGGTTAAGTCATGAGCTTTCAGAGACTGATGCAGTTCATTTTGTGGGCCTGCCTGTTCTACGCCGATGAGCCAGGCCCGGGCGCCACGCCTGCTGAACCCGAACCGCCGGCAGGCGGCGAGGAGCCGCCGGCAGAACCAGGCGCCACGGCGGCCGGTGAGGAACCGCCGGCAGGCGATGGCGAAGAAGGGGAGCCGAAAAGCATCCTGGAGGCCATCGAGAAAGGCTTGAACGTGCCGCCTGGCGAGGAAACGCCACCGCCGCCCGAGGAGCCGCCGCCCAAGACTGCGACCCCGGCCGAACCCGAGCCAGGCGCCGCGCCGCCCGGGCCCGAGCCGAGTGAGGATCTGAAAGCGCTGATCCAGATCCCGAAGGGTATCAAGGGCGACCATCGCGCAGCGTTCAAGGCGCTGGCCGACAAGAGCGTGGAGCTCGACCGCAAGCTGGTCGAGACCTCGCAGCAGGTGGCCACGCTGACCGAAGCCAAGCAGATGCTGGACGGTTTCCAGGAGGTGATCACGAACTCGCAGGCGAAGCCCGAGCAGCTCGCCCAGGCATTCGATTACCTCTACCACATCAACAACGGCAACCTGGACCAGGCCATCGAGCTCATCGAGCACGAGCGCGCGAGCCTGTACGCCCTGGCCGGCAAACTGCCGCCCGGCACCGACGCGCTGGCGGACCACCCCGATCTCCAGCAAAAGGTGGAGGCGCTCGAACTCACCCGCGAGGCGGCCGAGGAAATCGCCCGCTACCGCAATACGGACAAGCTGCGCAAGAGCACGGAAGCCAGGGCCAAAGAGCAGAGCGACCAGCAGCGCCAGCAGCAGGCGGCCTACGCGGAAGCGCGCAAGCAGGGCCTCGCCGGCACCGGCCGGTTCCTGGAGACCATGCGGGTCGGCGACCCGGCGCGCGGCATCAAGCCGGATCCGCACTTCGCCTACCGCGAGCAGGCGGTCAACAAGATGGTGAACGATCCGCAATCGCAGCTTCACCAAACTTTACGAGCCGCGAGTCCGCTGATCTGGCCGCAGGTGATCGAGTATGCCTACAATTCGATACAGCCCCCGGCACCGGCTGCCGCGCCAGCGACGCCGGCACCGAAGGGCAGGGATCCGCAGCCATTGCGCCCGCGCAGTGGCGGCGGCGGCAAGCCCGAGCCCGGCAACATGCAAAGCGCCATCGAGCAGGGCCTCGGTTATTCACAGTAGGGAGTAGGCGGCCAACCCCAGCCGCTGCGCGCTACCGCAGACAAGTAGCCGGGCTTTCGGGCTCGTGAGGCAGCAAGACCAGTCTCGCCAACTGGAATGGGGCGCGAGTCATCGCGCGTTCGTTTCAGCTATCAGGAGGGACTGGCCATGCCATTCACCGCCCAGGAAATCCAGGACGCCGGCAAGATCGGTCTGGATTTCTTCTTGAAGAACAACCCCATCGACCAGGTAGCGGTCGAACGGGTGCTGCTCAAGGCACTCCAGGGCACCAAGCGCAACGCGCCGGGTGCGAAAGAGTATATCGTCGAGCAGCTTCGCTATCGCTACCAATCCAACTTCCAGTGGTTCAACGGTGCGCAGGTCGTCACCTACAACCGCCGGCAATCCATCGAACAGGCAAAATTCGCCTGGCGCGGTGCCCATGACGGCCTGGCGCTGGATGAAGATCGCCTGATTCAAAACGGTATCACGGTCACCGACGACGGCCCCGGCGGCAATGCCAGCCAGGCCGAGCGGATCCAGCTCACCAATCTGTTCGAGGAGCAGATGGAGATCCTGCGCCTCGGGTTCGAGGAGCAGTTCAGCAAGTATGCGCACCTCGACGGCACGAGCTCGGATGACGCGCTGACGGGGCTCGATGCGCTGATCTCGCTCACGCCGGCTTCCGGCACCGTGGGCGGCATCTCGCGCGTCGCCAATCCCTGGTGGCGTAACCATGCCGCAAGCGGCCTGACCGTCACCACCGACACGGGCGACATCATCAACAAGATGGAAGTCGCCTGGAAGGCCTGCATCCGCAACGGCGGTCGCCCGAACAAGATCATCATGGGCACGCTGTTCGAGGAAGGCCTGCGTCATTTCCTGCTGTCGAGCTACGGCCGGTTGAACTGGCAGGGCTTCGATGAGCGGGTGATGGAGGCCGGCACCAAGATGCTGACCTTCCACGGTGTGCCGATGGAGTGGGCGCCGGAGTTCGCCGATCTGGACGCGGAGTTTGCCCCGGGCACGCCCTGGGAGAAGCGTTGCTATTTCCTGAACATGAAGCACTTGCGGCTTCGCCCGATGCAGGGCCAGGACATGCAGACGCGCAAGCCGCCGCGCCCGTATGACCGTTATGAATACTATTGGGCCATCACCTGGCGCGGCGGCTTGACGCTGAACCGCTCCAACTCGATGGCCGTTCTGGCGGTCGCCTGACAGGCTGGGGGCGGGTAACCGCCCCCTCACCTTAATGCCCAAGCGTGGCGTCATCGATCTGACCGACGGCGTGAGCGATGCCGAAGCCAGGCTCGCCGGCCGGGCGCTCGCTGCGCGTAGGAGATCCAGCATGGCCAAAAAGTCCACCAGCAAGAAAGTCTCATCCAAGCCCGGCAAGGCGCCGACGAAACGCGCCCCGCGGGGCTCCACCGCCAAGCCCAAGCCAGTCAACTGGCCCGTGACCGTGCTCGTGCAGAAACCCGGCAGCGTTGACCGTGTGCCGGTGGTCTGTGACGAAAACCGTTACGACGCCCTGGTGACCCGCTTCGGCGAGGCCAACGTCACCATCGAGGAGTAACCACCGACCATGGCAATCCTGATACTACCCAAGCGGGTGTTCGCCACCGTGAAGCGCGACATGACCGACGAAACGCCGGTCACGGTGTTCGAGCACGAGATCCCGATCCTGGAGGAAATCCACGGCGAGGGCGCTGTGACCGTCATCGACGAAAAGAACTACGATGAGATGCAGATCGTGGTGCCGCAGCTCAAGGAACCGATTGACGCCAATGCGGAGCTGTCACGCCTGATGAGCGTGTACGGCGCGCACGCCGAGATCCCCATGAGCAACGTCGAAGTGGTGTACGGCAAGAACCAGCTCAAGCGGTTCGCGCTCGCCGCCGGCGCCAAGCGGGCCGAGGCCTGGCTCGAAAAGAAGGCCGCCAAGAACAAGGCTGGCCAGCAAGCCACCGGCTGATCACCGCCCGGTTAATGGCCCATGCGCACGCTCGGCGACTTGCGCATCCAGCTCGCGGCTCGGCTCGGCTTCGGCAACGTGGTCGGGCCGAATACCGCGATCCTGGACAGCTTTCTTGTCACGGCCCAGGAGTCGCTCTATTGGGCCCAGGACTGGAAGCAGCTCACCGTCTACGAGGAGGCGACGCTCGCCGCCGCCACCACCACGTTTCCCTACCCGGTGGACGCTGACGGCAAGCCTGTTTTTCATCCCCAGCGCATTTTCAAGATTTCCGCGTTCGACATCTCGCAGTGGTACGACCTCGTGGACGGCATCGACACCGCTCACTACTCGCACCAGAACTACCCGGGTCCGCCGCTTCGCTACGAGTTTTACGCCGATCACATCGAGGTGTGGCCCGAGGCAGATCGGGAGTACGAGCTTCGCCTGTGGGGCGTGAAGCCGCTGCCACGGTTCACGGAAAGCAGCGATGTGCCCGTGCTCGATCACACGATGATCTTTACTTTCGCGCTGGCCACCGCCAAGGCGCACTACCGCCAGCCGGACAAAGACATCTACATCGATCAGATGAACACGCTCTTGGCCACCATCCGCGGCAAGAGCTTCGGCAACAAGGTATTTCCACGCAAGGGGAAGGCGCTGCCGTACCCCAAGCCGTTGGTGGAGGGGCGAGATGTATGACTGATCCGGCCATTACTCAACTCAGGGCGGAAGTGCGCGAGGATGTGGGCAAACTATGGGAGGCAGTGCGCGAGGGCAACGCCAGGCTGGTGCGCATCGAGGAACGCCAGTCCACATTGCTGGAACAGCAGTCCAGGCAGCTCGAATCGCTGGGCCAGGACATGCACCAGTTAAAGGACATGCACACCCGCAATCGCGGCTTTGTCGCCGGCGTGGTGGCGGTGATCTCCGGCGTATGGGCGCTGGTGCTCGCCGGCATTCACTTCCTGAGACCGTGAGGCAGCCAGGTGCCGGTCATCACCTTCGACAAGTGGGATTCCGGCCTCGATGTCAGGAAGGCCCCGGACACGTCCGACGCCGACCGGCTCAGGGTGCTCTACAACGCCTTCGTGACCACCGGCAAGGAGATCCAGAAACGCCCGGGCGCGAGGCTCTTTGCCACGCTCGAACCTGGCAGCGCCGGTCTCGAAGCCGCCGATGATGAGCTCAAGACCTTCACCACAGACCACACGCTGACGCACGCGCACACGCTCATCTCGCCGGTGTTCGTGCCGCATCCGACCACGCCGGCGGCGACCGTGGCCAGGATCCATTTTTCGGACGTGTTCCAGGGCTTCATATACGTGGCCGTTGAGTATGACAACGAGGATCTCTACCACCATTACCTGGACGCCGGCTCAGCGGACTCGCCGGCCTGGGAAGGCGCCACCGCCTACACCGTAGGTGACTATGTGACCCCGCCCACCCCCAACGGCTTTCGCTACGAGTGCACCGACGGCGGCACCAGCGGCGGCTCGCAACCGACGTGGCCCACCGAGGTCGGTCAGACGGTGGCGGACAACGACGTGGAATGGACCGCGCGCAGTTTCGTCATCACCGATCCGAACTGCCCGCACACTAAGTCGGTCACCAAGCAGCGGCAGAAAATCTACGCCATCGACGGCGACGTGACGCGCTTTTGCGCCACCGCCAACGCCCGCGACTGGAGCTCGGCCGAGGATGCCGGCTTTATCCCTACGGGCCTGCAGCAGTCCGGCGCGGCCGACGCCATGGCGGTCGCCGACTACCAGGACAAGCTGGTGGTGTTTTTCCCGGACTCGGCGCAGATCTGGCTCACCGACCCGGATCCGCAGTTCATCGTGCTCGACCAGCGCATCTTTCACGTCGGCACGCGCTACCCCAAGAGCCCGCTCACCGTGAGCGACGACATCTTTTTCCTGTCAGACCCCGGCTTTCGTTCGATCACCTTGTCGCAGCTCACCGAGAACTTCCAGGACTCGGACGTGGGCAGCCCCATCGATCCGCTGGTCAAGCCGACACTCACGCCCGGCATCGACCCACGATCCGTGTTCTACCCGGCGCAGGGTCAGTTCTGGAACATCCTCGACCGGCACGTGTGGACCTACACCTTTTCGCGCACGGCCAAGCTCGCCGCCTGGGCCGAGTACGAGTTCCCGTTTTCCATCGAGGCCGAGACCCAGCTCTCGGGCGAGCTGTACCTGAGATCGGGCGATAACATTTACGTGGTGGATGAGAACTACTTTACCGACGACGGTGAGCTCATCCCGGTCGCGGTCGAACTGCCGTATCTCAACTTCAAGCAGCCCGGGATCTTGAAGCAAATCACCGGCGCCGACGTGATCGTGGAGGGCACGGCGCTGTTTTCGGTGGGCTACGACCCGAACGATCCCGATCTCGCCACGCCGCCCATGGTCATCGGCGGCAACACGCAGCCTGGCGGTCTCGTGCCGGTCGAGCTCCTCGCCGTGCAGATTTCACCAAAGATCACGCATGAAGCCGATGAGCGGTTTAGATTATCAGCATTGATATTTCACTTTGAAAACCTGGGGCCCATGTGATTCGGAAGATGACGATGAGCGACGCGCTGCATGTCTGTTACAACCTGCGCCAGTCCGATCTCGCCGATCTCGCTGCCATGCGCGAGGTGGTCGATCTGACCCAGGTGGCCATCGAGAAGTATCAGATGCCGGGCCTGCACTTTGCCGCCGTGCCCGGCAAGGAGACCTGGCCGGTCATGATCGGCGGCATCGACACGCTGCGCCCGCGTACCGCGACGCTGTGGGTACTCGGCACGCCGGACTGGAAGCGGATGGCCGCCTGGCTCGCCCGGTTCGTGCGCGATGAGCTGGTGCCCAACTGTTTCCGGGCCGGCCTGCACCGCATCGAGGCCGTGGTGCGCAGCGATAACAAGCAGGCAGTCGGCTTCGTCGCCGGCAAGATCCTCGGCATGACGCACGAGGGCACGATGCGAAACTACGGCCAGCATGGCGAGAGCTTCGAGCTGTATTCACTCATTCGGGAGGTGGAGCCATGAGCGGCGGGGGCGACGACGGCAGCAAGGCCGTCAAGCAGCAGCAGCAGCACGAAAAGCGCATGCGCGAGCAGCGCAATCGTGCCATCCAGGAGCTCAATATCCTGTTCGGTGTCGGCGACACGCCCGAGAGCTTAGGGCCGGCACCTGAAAAGCCGGTCAAGCCCGGGCCTGCCGCGCAACCGGGCGGCACGGCATGGCCCGGGAATGTGCCCTCGCTCGCCGGCTTTAGCTTTGGCGCCGGCGTCAATCCTGGCCAGGGCGTGTGGCCGAACATCGCCCCAATCGGCGGGACCCCGTTAGATCCGCGCATGCGGGAGTATAACCAGCAACTGAAAGCCTACGAGCAATACTTCCAGGATCTGGAGCGGGCGCAGAGCGTAGCCGCCAACCGCGAGGCGCGGGAGGGGATCTACAACACGATCCGCGACGACGTGCGCGGCCATCACCAGCATTTCCTGGATCGGGATTTCGACGACACCTTGCGCAATCTCAAGTTCGAGCTCGCCCGGCGCGGACACCTCGGCGGCTCCATGGAGCTCGACCAGCGCGACAGGTCGCAGCAGCTATTCGATGAGGGCCTGCTCAGCATTGCCAACCTGGGCGACCAGGCGGCCAACCAGGCGCGCTCGTCCGATGAACAGGCGAGGCTCCACGCGATCCGCGACATCAATGCCGACGTGGATGCGAGCACCGCGATCCAGGGCGCGCTGTCGCAGATTGACTTGAACGCCAGCCAGGCCGCCGCCCAGGGCCAGGGTCAGGTGCTCGGCAACGTGTTCCAGAACCTGGCTTACCTCTACAACATGCAGCGCCACAACGACGCCATGAACCGGGCCATGCAGCAGCGCCGCGGCGGCTTCACGCCGTCATCCGGCGTGTCGGCCGGCTCGGGCTTTTCGGGGAACATCACATGACCGCCGCGATTGCCATTCCTCTGATTGCTACCGTCGGCGGTGCCGTCATGCAGCAGATGGCGATGGGCGACGCCTCAAGCGCCAGAAACGCCCAGCTCGCCCGCATGATGAGCATGAACCGCGAGGGCGCGCGCAAGAACATCGACCTGGTGATGGAGGGCGCCCAGCAGTACGAGCCTGTGGAACGCACCCAGCGCCTGGAGGATACCGCCGGCGAGGCCACGCAGTCGCTGGCCGGGTATCTGACCGCGGCCCGCGATAGTTCGGCCGGGCCCAGGGCTTCCGGCAACGTGAGCGACGCCTACCTCATCGAGCGTGGCAAGCGCGACGCCGGCAACCTGGAGCTCGCGCACAAGCTGGCGAGCCTCATGGGCCGCACCCGGGCACCCACCGACATGATGCGCGAGGAGTCCTTCGCCAACGCCGATCTCGCCTCGCAGCGCTCGACCAACGCGAGCAACCTGCGCAGCCGGATGGGTGTCGAGGAGCTCGCGTATCAGAACATACAGCCATCAAGCCTGATGATGACGCTCGGCAGTCTCATGCCGCTCGCCGGCCAGGCTTACGCGGGCGGCATGTTCAGCCCGATGACGACCCCCGGTCCGTGGCAGGCCACGAAAAACATCGTTCCGACCAGTTCCTGGCTGAGGTGACCGCATGAAATTCTACGAAGGCCTGCAACCCGGCATGCAAGGCGCCATGCGCACACTCAGCGCCGGCGGCCACCCGAACCAGACTTACCTCAAGACCCTGCAGCTCCTGTCGCAGATGGACGCCTCGGACGCCAGGGCCGGGCGCGATACGGCCGAGACCGAGCTCATGCAGGACATCATGGGCCGGCGCCAGGCGTTCCCCGAGCTGCTGGCGGGCTCGGGCATGGATCTGCCGGCGGGCCTGACGCCGGAGCTGGCGGCCGGCCTGCACCTCTTGAGCAAGGATCCGCGCTTCGACCAGTTCATGAGCGGCATGAATACCGGCCAGCAGATGGACATTCGCGGCCAGGCCGTGGATGCCGTGCCGGGCGGCGACATGGGCACGGTGGCGGCGCTCAATGCGATTGCATCCGGTCACGCCCTGCCGGCGATGTTCAACGAGTCAGGCGGCACCCTGTACGGCCGCTACAGCGGTGACATGGAGACGACACCGGTGGGCGAGTCGGGCATAGTCGCCAACCTGGCCAAGGCCACGGCCGACAACGCGCTTGCCGATCAGCGCCAGTACCTCGGCAACTCGGGCGCGTTCCTGCATGTGCCCACGGGCGAGGTCACTGATCCGCGGCCGTACTCGATCAACCAGGGCGACGTGCTGCATCGAGGTACCGGTGAAGTAC
>JBJHAZ010000047.1:0-10926 GCA_050485225.1 Gammaproteobacteria bacterium | reverse complement strand
CGCCGGCGGCGACGGCACTGCTCGTGATATCTGCAAGGTGATAGGTCCGGCCCAACCGGTTCTGGGCATACCCGCAGGGGTGAAAATGCATTCCGGCGTGTACGCCATCACGCCCGAAGCGGCGGGCGAGGTGGTATTGCAGATGCTGTCGGGGCGCGCCGTCGATGCAGCGCTGGCCGAGGTCCGTGATCTGGATGAACAGGCCTATCGCGAGGGGCGGGTGACCAGCCGTTACTATGGCGATCTGCTGGTGCCCAGTCTCGGTCAGTTTGTCCAGGCCGTGAAGAGTGGCGGCGGGAGCGCCGAAGCGACAGTGCTGGACGATATCGCGGAGGAGGTGGTGGAAACCATCGAGCCGGGTGTCCTCCAGTTGATCGGTGCGGGCTCCACCCCGTCTCACATCCTGGAACGATTGGGGCTGGACAACACCTTGCTCGGGATCGATGGGGTGCTCGATGGCGAACAGGTGCTCCGGGATGCCAGCGAGCGGGACCTGCTCGCAGAGCTGGATCGCCACCACGGCCCGGTCCGGCTGGTGGTGACGCCGATCGGCGGCCAGGGGCATGTTTTCGGCCGCGGCAACCAGCAGTTGTCGCCGGCGGTGCTGCGCCGCATCGGGCGGGACAATATTCTGGTGGTGGCGACACCCGCGAAACTGGCGGGTCTGGCGCACCGTCCACTGCTGGTGGACAGCGGCGATGCCGGCCTGGATCGCGAATTTGCGGGGTTCATGCGGGTGGTAACGGGGTATCGACAGCAGTTGCTCTACCCCGTGGGGAACGCGGCAGCCGGCTCTGGCGAGCCGGCCTAAGCGCGGTTCGTGCGCAGGCGGTCAGGAGTGAAGGGTCAGGAGCGCGGGGTCAGGAGCGAAGAGTGACGTACACCCCGTTGTCTTCGATCTCGCAGGCGATCTGGTCGAGCCGCATGCCGTAGCAGGGACCCACCACGCAGGTGCCGTCCTCGAACTCGAACTGGGCGGCGTGGGCCGCGCACAGAATGCGCTGCTTGTCCTTGGTCAGAAACCGGTCGGCCGCCCAGTGCAATTCCAGTCCGTGGTGCGGGCAGCGATTGCGGTACACATACACCTGGTCGTTGCGCCGCACCGCGAACAGCCCACGGCGATCCTTCGACTGCTCGGGCGGGGCGGGGTTGTCAAAGCCGCGGCTTTCGCCCTCGGGAATGTCATCGAGGGCGCAGAGTCGATACCGCATGGATCAGGCACCCCGTCGCAGTGCTTCGATGCGCTCTTCCAGCGGCGGGTGGGTCATGAAGAGCTTGCTCGCCTTCTCCTTCCAGCCGCCGGAGATGCCGAACGCCTGCAGGGTGTCGGGCATCTGGTTGGGAACGTGCGCACGAGTCTCGTCCAGCAGTTTCTGCAGTGCGGCGATCATCGCGCCTCGGCCGGCCAGCTCGGCACCGGCATGGTCGGCGCGGTATTCGCGCCAGCGTGAGAAGTACATGACGATGGTGGAGGCCAGGATGCCCAGCACGATCTGCGCCACGATCACGGTGATGAAGTAGCCCATGCCGTGGCCCGATTCGCTCTTGAACACCACCCGGTCGACGATGGTGCCGATGATGCGGGCAAAGAACATCACGAAGGTGTTCACCACGCCCTGGATCAGGCTCAGGGTCACCATGTCGCCGTTGGCCACATGGCCGATCTCGTGGGCCAGTACCGCGCGCACCTCCTCGCGGGAGAAGCGCTGCATCAGGCCGGCGCTCACGGCGACCAGTGCGTTGTTGCGGTTCCAGCCGGTGGCAAAGGCGTTGGATTGCTGGGCCGGGAAGATGCCCACCTCCGGCATGCCGATGCCGGCCTTGCGGGACAGCTCCTGAACGGTGTGCACCAGCCAGCGCTCTTCCTCGGTGCGCGGCTGCGAGATCACCTGGGTGCGGGTGGTCATTTTGGCCATCGGCTTGGAGATCAGCAGCGATACGAACGACCCCATGAAGCCGAAGATGGCGCAGAAGATCAGCAGGTTGACCAGGTTGAGCCCCATGTACCCCTGCTCGTCGAAATAGCTTTCGAGCCCGAGCAGGCGGAACGTGATGCTGGCCAGCAGAATGACCGCGAGGTTGGTTAGCAGAAACAGACCGATGCGTAACACCTTGATACTCCCTTGGATGAAAAAGTCGCGTGCCGGTGGCACGCGAGCTGTAAACTGAGATTGGGGCGGGTTCGGAAAAATCAACCGTTGGCGGAGGTCAGCCTTCTGCCGGCCTCGACCGTTTGCCCACACCGAAAATCATTCTCCCCGTCGAGGACGCCATTATGACAAAACTTCTGCAGCGCGGGTTCCCGCTGTTCCTGATTCTGCTGCTCGCCGGCTGTGCGGGCATGCAGCGGGACTTTCAGGAGCCCGAGGTTCACCTCACCCGCATAACGCCGATCGCCGGCACGGGTCTGGAGCAACGTTTCCTGGTCGGGCTGCGGGTCATCAACCCGAACCGCGACGCGCTCAACGTGACGGGCCTGTCCTACTCGGTGAGCCTGCAGGGTCAGAAGGTCGTCAGTGGCGTTTCCTCCAATCTTCCGCGTGTACCGGGCTACGGCGAGGCGGAGGTCGAACTCGAAGCCTCCACCAATCTGCTGGCCGGTGTGCGCCTGCTGGCCGACCTGATGAGTCGCCCTGCCGACGCCATCGACTACGAACTCGAGGCCCGCCTCGATGTGGGCCGTTTTGCCCTGCCGTTGCGGATACGTGATAGTGGCGCGATTCGGCTCGGAGCGGGTAACGAATCCACGCACCGTTAAGGGTCGATTAAGGAATTCGGACCGGCCCGGGCAGCCACCGGGCCGCTGGCTCGTGTTGTAGAATGGGCGCTGTGTGAGGAGTGCAAGCGGTGAGTGCCATGCCCGGGACCGAGATCCTCGAATTGCTGACCGGCCTGACCGACCGCCATGTATCCACGGCGGGGGCGGTCACGGTGCATCGCGAGGTGCACGGGCCCCTGGCCCGTCTGCAACAGCGGGCGCGTGCGGCGGGCATCGAGCTGGCCGTCGCCAGTGGTTTCCGCTCCTTCGAGCGCCAGGTGCGAATCTGGAATCGCAAGGCCCGCGGCGAGCAGGCCGTGCTGGATGACCGAGGCCAGCCGCTGGACCTGTCGCGCCTGCCGCCCCGCGAGCAGGTGTTCGCGATCCTGCGCTGGTCGGCCCTGCCGGGCACATCACGCCATCACTGGGGCACCGACATCGACGTCTGGGACAGTGCCGCGGTGGCGCCCGGCTATCGTCTGCAGCTGGTACCCGAGGAGTACGCGTCCGCTGGCCCGCTGGCCCGCCTCGGCCGTTGGCTGGCGACCGAACTGGAGCGCGATGGCGATGCGTTCTATCGGCCCTATGCGCAGGATCGGGGCGGTGTCGCGCCGGAGCCCTGGCACTTGAGCTACCGGCCGCTGGCCGACTACTATGCAGCACAGCTGACGCCATCCCTGCTGGCGCCCGTGCTGCGCCACAGTGCGGAGCGGTGTGGCGAGGAGCTGGCGCTGTGTGACACGGTTCTGCAGCATCTCGATGCTATCTTTGCCCGTTTCGTGACCTGCTGAGTCGCAGCGCCGGCCAGCGCAAGCCAACCCCCCCCGGATCAGGTTCGCCATGACTCCTCCCAACCCGGACACTCTGTGGCGCGACATTCGCCGCGAAGCCAAGGCCGCCGCCGAAGCCGAACCGGTGCTCGCCAGCTATTTTCATGCCGCCATCCTCGGGCACGAGTGTCTCGAATCTGCGCTCAGCTACAACCTGGCGCAGCTGCTCGACAACCCGGTGGTGTCGGGCCTGTTGATCCGCCAGGTGATTGACGAGGCTCTGCGGCGTGACCCGCACATCATGGAGCGCATGCGGGCCGACCTGATGGCCCACTACGAGCGCGATCCGGCCTGCAACCTCTATTCCATGCCGCTGCTCTACTTCAAGGGGTTCCAGGCGCTGCAGGCTCATCGCATCGGCCACTGGCTCTGGACCCATCGTCGCCGCCCGCTGGCGCTGTACCTTCAGAACCTGGTGTCGGAGACCTTCAGCGTCGATATTCACCCCGGCGCCCGGATCGGCGGCGGTGTCATGCTCGATCACGCCACCGGGCTGGTGGTGGGCGAAACCGCGGTGATCGGCGACAACGTGTCCATTCTGCATGCGGTGAGCCTGGGTGGCAGTGGCTATCAGGCCGGCCAGCGCCACCCGAGGGTGGGGCACGGCGTGCTCATTTCCGCCGGTGCCAAGCTGTTGGGTGATATTCGCGTCGGCGCGGGGGCCAAGATCGGCGCCGGCAGCCTGGTGGTGGAAACGGTTCCCGCCCATACCACGGTGGCGGGAGTCCCGGCGCGGGTGGTCGGCCGCCCGGCCCAGCCCGAGCCTTCCCGCGACATGCAGCAATCTCTGGAAACGGTCATCAACGGTGACGGAGGGCGTCCGTGAAGGTGTTGTCCCACTCCGGTGGCGGGCTGTTGCGCCGCCGCCTCTGTCATGCCACCAACTATTCGCTCAATGGGTTGCGCGCCTGCTTTCGCAGCGAGGAGGCGTTTCGTGTCGAGGTGTTTCTGGCGTCGCTGATGGTGCCCGCCGCCTTCTGGCTGGGCCAGTCGGCGGTGGAGCGCCTGCTGCTGGTACTGGTGGTCGGGCTGGTCCTCATCGTCGAACTGCTCAACTCGGCGGTGGAAAAGGCGGTCGATCACGTGAGTACCGATTTTCACCCGCTGGCCGGCCAGGCCAAGGACATGGGGTCGGCCGCCGTACTGGTCAGCATGCTGCTGTGCGGGGCGACCTGGGCTACGCTTATCTGGCAGAATGTGTTGAGTTGAGAGGGAGTCGCCCCATGACGGACAACAACCGGTTTGACGTGGTGTTCCGCGGTGATATCGCACCGGGCGAGACGCTCCCGGTGGTCAGGCAGCGCCTGGGCGAGCTGTTTCGTCTGGACGAGACCCGCTTGGCCCAGTTGTTCTCCGGTCGGCCGGTGGTGGTCAAGCGCGGTCTGACCGCCGAGGAGGGCGAGCGCTACCGGCAGACCCTCGAGCGGGCCGGTGCGCTGGTGACCCTGCGGGCTGCCAGCCCGGAGAGCGCGTCCCAGGAATCACCGGCGGCTTCTGTTGCACCGGCGACCGGCCGTAGCGAGCCCGATGTGGCGCCGGTGGGTGCGGACGTGCTGCGCCCCGAGGAGCGCCGGTCGGTCGAGGCTCCGGAGTTCGATCTTGACCACCTCTCGGTGGCGGAGGCGGGCAGTGATGTGCTGCGCCCCGAGGAGCGGCGCACGGTGCAGGCGCCGGAGCTTGACCTCTCCCATTTGTCGGTCGCCTCTGCCGCGCCCCCACAAGCCGGTTGAAACCCGTGAACGACCGCGATCTGTTCCGTGACTTTGTGGGTGACGTCAAGCCCATCAAGCACGAGGTCAAGCCCCTGCGACGTCAGCCGGCTTCACGCACGCCCGGCATGGCGGAGCGCCGCCGTGCCGCAGAGCATATGGACGGCGAATCCCGAGTGGGACTCTCCTCGGTCGATCACATCGCACTGGTGGAGCCGCACGCGGAGCTGTCGTTCTGCCAGCCGGGTGTGCAACACGGCGTGTTCAGGAAACTGCGGCTGGGGCGCTACGACATCCAGTCCCGTCTCGACCTCCACGGCCATACGGTGGAGCAGGCGCGCCAGGCCCTGACCCGGTTTATCGTGGACTGTCTCGAAGGGGATGTGCGCTGCGTACTGGTGACCCACGGTCGGGGCGAGGGTCGGGCCACGCCGGCCCTGCTGAAAAGCTGCACCAACCAGTGGCTGCGGGAGATTGCCGAGGTGCTGGCGTTTCACAGCGCCCAGCCCTGGCATGGCGGTCGCGGTGCCACTTATGTGCTGTTGCGCAAGTCGGAGCGCAAGAAACGCGAGAACTGGGAGCAGCAGCAGAAGCGGCGCTGAAACCCGTCAGCGGAGCTCGGCGCTGCGCAGAAACTGCATCTGCTTGTCGATCAGGCCCTGGCGTTCCGGCACGAACGTCAGCCAGCGGAACACGGCATCCTGGTCGGAAAACTCCTCGCTTTCCCCCATGTCCGCCAGTTGCGGGTGGGCGGCAACATCGGCGCTGAGGAGTATCTCCCCGGCGGCACCCAGATCCAGCATGTCGAACAGTCGATCCTCGAGGTCGTTGTCCTGCTGCTCCTGCAACAGGGGCGTGACTTCCGGGTCGTAGTAGCCCTGGCAGAGCGCCAGCCGGATCTCGAGGCTGATGCCGGTGTCGGGCGAGCTTTCCGCCAGGTAGCGACCGAGCAGATGAGCGGCATACAGGGCGCGCTGCAGCTGATCAGCCTCGCTGTCCGATGCGGCAAAGCGCAATAGGGCGGTACCGTACCGTCCTCGCAGGCGTTCGCCCTGGTAGAGCCGGCAGACGCGCTCCAGGGTCTCGTCGAATCGGTGCAGCTGCTGTTGATAGTTTTCATGGTTGAGCTGGGCGCGCAGTCGCGCCAGGTTGGTCAGCTGGCAGGCGACCAGCGCGTAGTGGCCGTTCCGGGTATCGTCATCCTCGACCGGCGTACTGCCGCCGTGACGGGTAAGCAGCGGTTCCAGGCGGTGTTCCAGCTGTTGCAGCTCATTGCCACCGGCGTCGTCGCCGGTTACCGGCAGGCTGGCAACCAGACGAGACAGGTGGCCGGTAAACCGGCGCGCGAGCAGGAAGCTGGCTGCCGCCGTCGCAACCACCGCCAGCAGCCCCAGTGCGATCAGTCGATACCAGGGGGCCAGATAGAGGCCAGCCCACAACGGCCGGTCGAGCAGGAGGTCCACGGCGCCGATGGTTTCCCCCTCGAGGACAACCTGCGCCGGATAACTGCGCAGCTCGTCGACGCCGGCGTTGCGGGAGCGGCTGCTTTCTGCCAGCACTCGCTCGTCGGCGTCGCGGATGCGCGTCTGGAACACCTTGTCGCTGGCGGCGCTGTTTTCCACGATGACCTGCAGGCTGACCACATCGCGCATGAACAGGGGCTGCTCGGCTGCCAGCGCCAGCTGGCGTGCCTGGGCCTCGCCGAAGTCGTCCATCTGTTCCTGCAGTAGCCGGTACTGTTGCACGCCCACCAGTGCGCTCACCACCGTCACCACAACGAGTGCGAACAGTGCGCAGAGGGCGGGGATACGATACTGCAGGGCGTCGGGTAACAGGCGCATCGGCTTGGCTTCCTGGCATTTCGGCACGATTCTAACAGGCTGCCGCACCACAACCTATGCCGCCAACCGGGATATCCACGGCAGGAGGCCCTCGGTGTGACCGTCCATGTGGGTTTATAATGCCTCCCCCCCGCTCCCCGACTGGAGACCCCTGTGCGCGAGATTCTGCTGATCAACATCACCGGCGAGGACAAGCCCGGCATTACCAGTGCCGTCACCGGTGTGCTGTCCGACTATCAGGTCAATATCCTCGATATTGGCCAGGCGGTCATTCACGACAGTCTCAACCTCGGCATTCTCGCGGAAGTCACCAACGGGCAGGGCTCGGCGCCGGTGCTCAAGGACATACTGTTTCGCATGCACGATCTGGGCATGCAGGTGCGCTTCAGCCCCATCAGCGAGGCCAGCTATGAACACTGGGTGTCCCAACAGGGCAAGCCGCGCCACATCATTACCCTGCTGGCGCGCCAGATCACCGCGCGTCACATCGCGGCCATTACCGCCCTGACCGCCGAGAGCGGCCTCAACATCGACAAGATCACCCGCCTGTCCGGCCGCGTGCCGCTGGATCACTCCGCGCCCGACGCCAAGGCCTGCGTGGAATTCTCGCTGCGGGGAGCGCTGGCGGACCTGTCGGCACTGCGTGCGGCCCTGGTCGACATTGCCTCCGACATGGATGTGGATATCGCCTTCCAGGAGGACTCCCTCTACCGCCGCAATCGCCGGCTGGTGGTGTTCGACATGGACTCGACCCTGATCGAGGCGGAGGTGATCGATGAGCTGGCGATCGCCGCCGGCGTGGGCGAGGAGGTGAGCGCCATTACCGAGGCGGCGATGCGGGGTGAACTGGATTTCAAGGAGAGCTTCACCCGCCGGCTGGGGCTGCTGAAGGGGCTGGATGCCTCGGTGCTCGAGGAGATCGCTGCCGGACTCAAGCTGACCGAGGGCACCGAGCGCCTGCTGCCGATCCTGCGCACGCTCGGCTACAAGACCGCGATCATTTCCGGCGGTTTCACCTATTTCGGACGCTACCTGCAGGAGCGGCTGGGTTTCGATTACGTGTTTGCCAATGAACTGGATATCGAGGACGGCCTGGTGACCGGGCGCGTGGCCGGCAAGATCGTCGACGGACAGCGCAAGGCGGAGCTGTTGCGCGAGCTGGCGCAGCGGGAGAACATCAGCCTCGAACAGGTGATTGCCGTGGGTGACGGCGCCAACGACCTGCCCATGCTGAGTATTGCAGGCCTCGGTATCGCCTTCCGGGCCAAACCGATCGTGCGCGCCTCGGCCAAGCAGGCGATCTCGTGCCTGGGGCTCGACAGTATTCTGTACCTGATGGGGCTGAGCGATCGCGATACCGGTTTGGAACCGGGCGCCGATCAATCCTCGTCGAACTCGTAGTCCATGGTCGGCATCGGAGGCTGGATATACAGCCCCTGAATGCAATCGACGCCCACCTTCCACAGTGCCGGGATGATGCTGGCCGATTCGGCGAAGGGTGCGATCACCCGATACCCGGCCCGATCCAGCAGGCGGACGGCGTCGGCCAGACTCTTCTGATCCTCGGCGCTGCCGCCGGCCCTGAGGGTCAGTTGCCGGTCCAGCTTGACCAGCGATGGCCGCAGGCGCGCCGCGATATCCATGGGGTTGAGCGCCAGCCCGAAATCCGCCAGTGCAAGGCCACAGCCCAGGGTCGTCAGTCGTTCGGCGACCTGCTCGGCACGGTGCAGATGGCGGGCCGCACTGGCCTCGTTCAACTGGAAGACCACACTGGCCGGTGACAGGGTGGAGGCGCGGAACTGCCCCTCCAGCCAGGCGAGAAAGTCGTCATCGAACCAGCTCGCCTCGCTCAACCGGATCAGCTGGCTGACCGAGGGCTGGGTTGCCTGTCGTGTCTCGAGCGCGCGCAGAGCGGTGGCGATCACCAGCCGGTCGAGCTCCGTGGCGAGTTCGGAGCGGAACAGGTCGGCGATGAGTTCCGGCGGCGTCTCGGTGTCGAGTGCATCGGGGGCAACGCCGAGCAGCACATCGTAGTAGTGTGCCCGTTCGCCTCTCAGGTTGACGACCGGCTGGTAGAGCACTCGGAAGCCCTTTCTTTTCAGCAGCAGCCGACCCATGGCCGCGACATCCGTCTCCTCATCGCCTTCACCCACCAGTACGGTGGGCGTATCGAGGAAGGCCACGCCACCGTGCGGGTGGCCCTGCCGGGCTGCCTCGCGGCAGGCCCGGAGGCCGAGCTCGATGGAGGCGTCGGCGGAACCGATGGCTTCGCAGACCAGCGAGGCACCGATATGGACGGCGATCTGCCGGGTTTGTGAATCCAGCGTGAACACGTGACTGCTAACGGCGGCCGAGAGTTCGCTGGCGATATCCAGTGCCGCTTCCCGGCTCACGTCGCTCACCACAGCGACCAGCGTATCCTCCCGCAGCCGCCCCAGGTAGTGGTCCGGCAGTTGGGCGGCAATGAGCTGGGCAAGCTGCTCGGCCACCTGCTCCGCCTGGGCGATGCCCAGCTCGCTGCGCAGCGTCTCGAAATCGGCGACTTCCAGATAGAGTTGTGCCGAGTCGGAGCGGGTGTGCGCGCTGCGGCGGATGGCGGTGGCCAGTTGTTCGATCACATTCTGTGGAGCGATGCGGGTGGGTGAGTCGGCGGGGGTGTTTTTCGGCGCCGGCTTCAGCTCCCGCTCGTCGGCAGGGCTGTCGATGCGGAACTCGAGGGCCGCGGCATCGCCGTGAAACACGGGCGCAACCCGCAGATGCGCGGGCACGTGCCCGCCGTCGGCGTCCTGTAGGGTCAGATCCAGCTCGCAGGGCTGGTACATGGCGTCGGCCGACTCCGGCTTGAGCAGGCGCCGGAATGCTTCGTCGGGCTGGTGGACGGTGTCCAGTACCGGCAGTCCGACGAGGGCGTCGGGCGCATAGCCAAGCAGATGGGCGTAGGTGTCATTGACGCGGATGTGGGCGCCGTCCTGGACGATGGCGATGGCGTGCCGGGCGTCCTCCAGCAGCGCAATGCAGCGCTCCTCGGACTGTCGGTAACGGCGCTGCCACTGGCGCAAATCCCTGCGGGTATCGAGTTGTACCAGCGCGCGACCGACCGCTTCGATCAGCAGCTGGTCCTCCTCGCAGGGTATCACGGCGCAGGCGCCGAGCCGGAAGGCCTTGAGGGTAGCCACCGGATCCCAGTCGTCCGTGGTGATCAGGACCTCCAGATCACGGCCCGACTGGCGCAAGTGGGTAAACAGGGCTTTGGCGGCGATGCAGCGGGCCGCGAGGTCGGCGATCACCAGTTCCGGTTGCCAGCTTTCCAGTGCGTGGGGCAGCTCGGCCTCAAGGGTGATGTGGCGGGCCTCGGGCTTGTAGCCGGCGCTGCGCAGCACGCTGATGAACCGGTTGGCCTGCTGTACATCGTCTTGAACCAGCAGCACCTTCATGGATTGCCTGGTCAGCATGGGTTATTCAGTGCCCTCGCTGGTGAATGCTGTGGGGTCATGCCCATGCTTCCTGGTCGGTCACGCCAAAATCCGCACCCGGCAGAAAGTGGACCGTCAGCCCGGCCGTGGCCAGCTCGGCAGGGCCGAGATCCAGCTGCTGGCAGTCGAGGGTGGTGACGATATCCACGCGCGCCTCGGGGCCGGTCTGGGACGGGGCGGTCATCAAGCGCCAGCAGTGCGGTTCGTCCTCGTCGGCCAGCAGCAGGCCGGGCCGGTAGTGGCTGCCATCGCTGGCGGTGGCCTTGACGGCACAGGGCAGGGCGTGGCGCGCGATGACTTCCAGTCCGAATCGCG